>JBKOZB010000320.1:0-8436 GCA_046744225.1 Planctomycetota bacterium
GGTCATAGATCACCTCCGGGTCGAGCTTCTCGCGCCTGGCGCACCACGCCGCCAGATACATCGAGCCCAGGAAAGCCAGAAACAGCATCGTCCCGAAACCGAAGATCTTGATGCCGACGATCGGGATCGTGAACAAGATCGGCCGCATGCGTGGCTGTCCCTCCGGGTCGGCCCCGACGAGGATTCACCATCGAGGCACAAGGAGCACATGAAAGAGAAATTCAAATTTGAAATTCCTTAATTTCTCCTTTGTGTCCTTCGTGCCATTGTGGTGAATCCTCTCCTCATGATGCCTGAGGAAGCTCGTCCGGGACCGGCTCCTTGACCTGGATCGGCGAATAGTCGATCCGCTCGACAATCCGGTTCCGCTCGTCGAGCGCGACCACCTTGGGCCGGTGGCCTTCGAGCTCGGTGGGCTCCAACTGGGCGAAGGCCATCACGATGACCCGGTCGCCCGCCGCGCCGAGGCGGGCCATCGCCCCATTCAGCTCGATCTGGCCGGCGCCGGGCGTGCCCGGGAGCGCATACGTCTCGGCGCGCTGGCCGGTGGACACATTGCTGACCAGAACCGCCTCGTAGGGATGAAGGCCGACAGCCTCCATCAGCTCGGGGTCGATCGTCAGGCTGCCATGGTAAAGCAGGTCGCTCCGGGTCACCGTCGCGAGGTGGAGCTTGCTCTTCAGGACCGTGAGACGCATCCCATCTTATTCCAGTAAGATTGCGTTATCGATCAGCCGCGTCGCGCCGATCCGGACCGCGAGCAGCGCGACCGCACGCCGACCAACGGCCAGGTGGGCCAATGGCTCGAGGGTCTCGGCGTCGGCCACTTCGGCATAATCGAGTGTTGCCCTGGGTTCCCATTCTATCATCTCGCGGAGGATCTGTCGAACCCGGTTGCCTTGCCGCTCTCCTCCGGCGACGGCTTGGGCGGCGTTCCGGAGGGCCTTCGAGAGGACCAAGGCCGCGCGCCGCTCGTCGGGATCGAGGTAGCGGTTGCGACTGCTCAGGGCCAGTCCATCGGCCTCTCGGACCGTCGGCATGATGTGGATTGCAACGGGGAGGTTCAGGTCGTCCACCATCCGGCGGATCACAAGCTGTTGCTGGAAATCCTTCTGGCCGAAGACGCTGAGGTCAGGCTGGACGATCTCGAAGAGCTTCAGGACGACCGTGGCGACGCCCCGGAAGTGGCCCGGTCGGCTCGCCCCTTCGAGGATGTCGGAGAGCCCGGGGACCTCGACAAATGTCGAGACTGCCCCGCGCGGATACATCGCCGCCGCGGGCGGGGCGAAGATCAGGTCCGCCCCCGCCTCCTCGCAGCGCCCGCGGTCGAGGTCGAGCGTCCGGGGGTAGCGCGCGAAATCCTCGTTCGATCCGAACTGGGCGGGGTTCACAAAGATCGAGACGACGACGAAGCCGGCCTCGGCGCGGCAGTGCTCGATCAGGCGGACGTGGCCGTCGTGCAGAGCCCCCATGGTCGGGACCAGTCCCACGACCTTCCCCGCGCCCCAAGCGGCGGCAACCGCGCTCCGGACGCCCTCGATCGTGTCGGTCAGGGCCACCACGACGGGTTCAACCTCGCTCTGAAGGCCGACGATGCGGGCAATCGGGATTATTTAAGCATGAATCTAGGATCAATAGATCATTGAGGATCTCGCCCCCGACCAGCGTCCTGTGGACGATCCGAGGGACGTCCTCGACCGTCACGCGGCCGTACCAGACCCCTTGTGGATAGATGACCAAGGTCGGCCCGTGCTCGCACTGGTCGAGGCATCCCGCGTGGTTGGGACGGACCAGGGGGCCGAATCCGGCTTTTTTCAGTTCTTTCTTGAACGCGTCGCGGAGCACCTGGTTCCCTTCGGGGTCGCAGCAGCCTCGTTTATGCCCGGGCGGGCGGGTGTTGCCGCAGACGAAGACGTGATGGGTGAACGCAGGCATCACCAGTTCCGTAGAGAAGGGGTGAGAGTCGAATGCGGTGAGGAGGGCCGCCGTTTCCCCTGTCTCTTATCGTGAAGACCGCAGGGCGATTGGTCAACCCCTCCCTGGGCCCGGGCATCCTGGCCCGTGCGGTTTGGGAGCACCGGCATCCTCGGGAACTGCCTTCGATCGGCCGTCTCCCCGATTGCATGAGAGAATCGAAAAAATGGGGCGGGTGGCGTGGATGTTTTGCATCGGAACCCGGGTATACTCAAGGGAACAGAAGGACCGCCCGGGCTTCGAAACAAGGGACTTCGATTGGTAGACTCCTCTCGGAAAGCCAGAACGACGCACCCCGGTCCGGGCACGGTCGAAGCCGAGTCGTACCCGGTCTCGGAAGAGCCCACGAAGTCGGAGGAGCTCCAGGTCTCGGCCGCCGAGGCGCAGATCCGACTGCTCGCCCGGATGCTCGACCTGACCGCGCAGCCGTTCGCCGTGGTCGATTTCGAGAGCCGGTTGCTGCGCGTCAACCGCGCCTTCGAGGGGCTGACCGGCTACACGTCCGAAGAACTTCTCCGCCTGACCGTGAGCGACCTGACGCCCGAGCGCTGGCGGGCCACGACGGCCGAAGCCCTGAGCCGAGTCCGCGCCACCGGGAAGTCGGCACGGTACGAGAAGGAATACCGCCGCAAGGACGGCACGCTGGTCCCGGTCGTGCTGACGGTCGATCTGAACCGCGACGAGAACGAGCTCCCGATCGGGTTCTTCGCGTTCGTGACCAACATCAGCGAGCGCAAGCAGGTCGAGAATGCGCTGAGAGCGTCGGAAGAGCGGTTCCGCCGCCTGTACGACGAGGCCCCCGTGGGCTACCACGAGCTCGACACGGAGGGTCGGATCGTCAACATCAACCGGACCGAGTGCGAGATGCTTGGTTATCCCCGCGAGGAGATCGTCGGACGTGTCGCCTGGGATTTCGTCGCGCCGGAGTTCCGGGAGGAGGCCCGCAAGGTGCTCCAGGAGAAGTTCCAGCCGGGCTACCGACTGGCCCCGCTGGAGCGGACGATCATCACGCGCGACGGCCAGCGGCGGGTCGTCGCGATCGAGGAGCGGTTCAAGCGGGACGATCAGGGGCGGATCATCGGCATCCTGAGCACGGTCCAGGACATCACCAACCGGAAGCGGACCGAGGAGGCGCTGAAAGCCTCCGAGCGCCGCGCGCGGGCGCTCTTCGAGGGGATCGAGGACGCTATCTTCGTGCACGCAGAGGATGGGCGCATCCTCGACGCCAACCCGGCGGCCAGCCGGCTCCTGGGCTACAGCCACGAAGAGCTGCTCTCGATGACCACCAACGACATCGACGACCCCGAGTTCGCCGCCGGCTACGAGGAGCGGCTCAAGACCCAACTCGCCACCGGGCATCTCTCATGCGAGGGGCGGCACCGGACCAAGGACGGCCGCGTCGTCCCGGTCGACATCAACACCTCGGCGCTCATTCTTGATAACCAGCGGGCCGTCCTGGCCGTCATCCGCGACATCACCGAACGCAAGGCGCTGGAGGAGACGCGCCGCCAGTTCGCCGAGGCCCAGTTGCGGAACGCACGCGACATCGAGGCCAAGAACCGCGCTCTGACCGAGTCGGAGGCGCGCTACCGCCAACTGACCGAGGGGTGCCTCGACGCCGTCGTCGTCGCCGATGGGACGGGCCGGATCACGCTGTTCAACCCCGCCGCCGAGAAGATATTCGGCTACCAGGCCGAAGAAATCCTGGGCCAACCGATCAATCGGGTGATGCCCACCATCTTCGGCGATCCGGGCGACGGCCGACGCGTGGCCGACTCGCAGGCCCACATGCCCTGGATCGTCGGCAAGACCGTCGAGGTGCGCGGCCGGCGCAAGAATGGCGAGGAGTTCCCGCTCGAATTGTCGCTCAGCGCCGTCCACCTGGCCGGCGAGTTGCAGTACATCGGATCGATCCGCGATCAGACCGAGCGGCATCGGATGCGCGCCATGCTCGCGCAGTCCGAGAAGCTGGCGTCGATCGGCCTCCTGAGCGCGGGCGTGGCGCACGAGATCAACAATCCCCTGGCCTACGTCGGGAACAACCTCGCCGTCCTCGAGCGCGACATAAAGGGCGTCTGCGAGATGATCGCGCTTTACGAGTCGGCGCACGCGGCGCTGGAGAAGGCCGCGCCCGACCTGAAGGCGAAAATCGACGAGTTGAGGGACGAGATCGACTGGGATTACATCCGCGACAACCTCGACCGGATGCTGGCCCGGACCCGCGACGGCATCCAGCGCGTCGCCAACATCGTCTCGAACCTCCGCGGGCTGGCCCGGACATCTCCCCCCAAGATGGAGTCGGCCCAGATCGCCGACCTGTTCGAGACCGCGCACGAGATGATCCGGGGCCGCCTGCGGAGCCGCCACATCGAGCTCGTCGTCGAGCACGGCGCGGTGCCCCGCGTCGTCTGCGTCCCCTCGCAGATCAGCCAGGTCATCCTCAACCTGCTGATCAACGCGAGCCAGGCGATCGAAAGCGCGGGGCGCCCCGACGGGGGGCGCATCCGGTTCGCGACGCGGCTCGAGGGGGACTCGGTCGTCCTCGCGATCGCCGACAACGGGTGCGGAATCCCTCCCGAGTCGATCCCCCAGCTGTTCGACCCGTTCTTCACAACCAAGTCGGTCGGCGAGGGGACGGGGCTGGGCCTCTCGATCAGTCACGGGATCATCTCCGGGCACGGCGGCCGGATCGAGGTCGAGAGCCGCGTGAACGAGGGGACCGAATTCCGGGTCTATCTCCCCTTGCAATCCATGTGACCGGTACGAGCCGGTGGTCGGGCCCGTGTGCGGAGGCGCACTGAATGAAACGGACCGCGAAGCATTGTCTTCTGATCATCGACGACGAGCCGAACGTATGCGACTCGGTTCACGACTTGCTCCGTCGCGAGTTCCGCGTGCTGAAGGCCCATAGCGCCGAGGAAGGCTATCGCCTGATGCAGGAGGAGGAAATTCACATCGTGATGTCCGACCAGCGGATGCCCCAGATCACCGGGGTCGAGTTGCTGGCGAAGGTCAAGTCGAAGTACCCCCAGGCGGTCCGGATGCTCTTCACGGGCTTCGCCGACCTGGAATCGATCATCGTGGCGATCAACCAGGGCCACATCTACGGCTTCCTGAAGAAGCCGTGGCAGCCCGAGGAGCTCGAGGCCGCCGTGCGCCAGGCCGCGGCCGAATACGACCGCCTGGCCGAGGCCGCCCGCGAGCGTGAAAAGTTCCTCGATGAGATCAGCGGCCTGCACAAGCGGGTCACCGCGCTCGAGGGTGAGGTGCAGCGGCTGGGGGATCTGGCACCGCTGCCACCCCGCCGAGGGACGCACACGGAATGAGGACGATCGCCACCTTCGTGAGAGGACGGACGACCTGCCGGGCCGAGCTCCGGGCCGATGCGAGCCTCGCCCCTTCGAGGGCCCGCCTCGACCACCCTGGGTTCCGGACCGCGACAGCCCACGCCTCGCCCGTTCGAGGCGCTGCTTGAGTCGGAGAATGGTTGATGGATCAGAGGCGACACACTCTGTTAGTCGTTGATGATGAAGTGGACGTGCTCGAAAGTCTGCGCCACCTGTTCCATCGTTCGTACCGGGTCCTGACGGCGAGCAGCGGCGACCAGGCGCTCGATCACCTCCGGCACAACGACGTCCACCTGATCCTTTCCGACCAGCGGATGCCCGGCATGTCGGGCGACGTCTTCCTGAGCCACGCCCGCAAGCTTCGGCCCGACGCGATCCGGATGCTCTTCACCGGCTACGCCGACATCCAGGCGGTGATCAACGCCGTCAACGAAGGGCACATCTTCCGCTACATCCTCAAACCCTGGGACGCGGTCGAGCTGGAAGGGGTCATCCGCCAGGCGGCCGAGCAGTACGAGCTGCTGGCCGAGCGGAAGCGGCTGATCGCTGAACTGCAAGCGACCAACGCCAAGTTGACGCAGGCCAACGCGGAGCTGGCCGAGGCGGGCCAGCTCAAAAGTGCCTTCATCGAGGTGGCCAGCCACGAGTTCAACACGCCGATCACCCTCATGCTCGGCCTGTCCGAGCTGCTGCGGCTGCTCAACCCCGATCGCGACGAGCAGGAGCGCGCGCTGGTCGAGCGGATCTCCGAGAGCGCCCGGCAGCTCGGCCGGCTCGTGACCAACACGCTGACCCTGATGCGGGCCGCTGACTTCCGCCAGACCCTCCAGCGCGCCCCGGTCGAGCTCGCCCCCTTACTCTGCAAGGTGGCCGGCCAGGTCATGCCGTTCGTCCAGGCGCGCAAGCTGCGCCTGACCGTCGAGATCGCCGACGACCTCGGCACGTTCGAGGTCGATCCCGACAAGCTCGCCGCCAGCGTCGTGAACCTGCTGACCAACGCCATCAAGTTCACGCCCGACGGTGGTGAGATCGCGCTGCGCGCCAGCCTGGTCGAGCCCGACGAGGCACGGATCCAGGTCGCCGACCGGGGGATCGGCCTGGAGCCCCGGGCGGTCAACCGGCTGTTCCAGCCGTTCTTCACGCAGTTCGATCCCAGCCTGCACTCCTCGGGCGACTTCGGCTTCAAGAAACGGGGGCTCGGGCTCGGCCTGAGCATCGTCAAGCAGTTCGTCGAGCTGCACGGCGGCCGGATCTCGGCCGAAAGCACGCTGGGCGAGGGGACGACGGTGACGATCCTCCTGCCTCGCCATGCCTCTCAGGAAACGAATCACGACGGACAGTCCACTTCGAGCGACGCCTTGACCACGCCGACGCCAGGGGGCCGGGGGTGATGGGCCGAGCGGCCCTGGAACCCGATTGAACGCGAGAACGAGGTGCTCTTCATGCCAACCGCCCTGATCGTCGAAGACGAGCCCGAAGCCAACAAACTCCTGGCGATGCTGGTCCAGCTCCGCGGCTACCGGACCGACTCGGCCTTCACCGGCACCGAGGCCCTGGAAAAGGTCGGACACGCGCCCCCCGACCTCGTCTTCCTGGACCTGATGCTCCCCGACATCAACGGCTATCAGGTCTGCAAGTCGCTCAAGAGCCGCAAGACGACCAGCGCAATCCCCGTGGTCATGGTCACGGCACGCATCGCCGCCGAGAACCGGCTCGAAAGCTTCTGCGCCGGCGCCGACGACTACATCCCGAAGCCCTACACCCCCGACCAGATCTTCCAGGCGATGGCCGATGCCGACGCCTGGCGGCGCCACCTGGAGCGCCACGACTTCGAAGGCGAGATCCGCATCGAGACACCCGACGAGGGGGAATCACTCCGGCACCTCGCCCAGTTCCGCAGCCTCCTCCTGTCCCAGACCCCGCTCGACCTCGATACGGTCGGCCAGCTCAGTTCAGCCCTCCAGGAAATCTGGCGCGATGCCGTGGCCTGGGGCCGCGCGCATCGGTTCGACCTCGTGGCCACGCTCTCATACCGCGTGCAAGCCGACCGTCTCGCACTGACGCTGCGCGACGCCTCCGGCTGGCTGGGGGACGACCATCTCGCTCCCGAGGATCGCTGGCCGAAGGCGTTCCCGCCGGTGGTGTTCGACGAGATCACTCCCGTCGAGTCCGAGCACCGGATCTCCTTCCTGAAGCGGTTTCCTCCTGGCGACCTGTCCGCAAACTCCTGAGACCTGCCCGTGAACGAGGAGACCGACCTTGGTGGCCGCGCCGATGGCATTGACCCTGGCAGACCGCGCCTTCCTCCGCGCCCTGTGCGGCTGGGAAGGGACTGAGGAGCCCCGGCTCTGGGAGCGAATTCGCCCGGGATGGCGTGAGGCGCTGCGCGCGGCCTGGTGCGCCATGCCGGGTCTCGATCCGGAAACCGCCCGCGACCGGCTTCGCCGCGAGCACGCCGCCCTGGCCCGGCCCGACCTCTCGCGCGTCCATCCGAGCTGATAGGTCCGCGCGCTCAAGGAGGAGACGCCCTCGGTCCGGCGCGCGGTGGCCGCGAACGTCCCGCCCTCGCTCCGGGCGCATTTTCAAATTTTCATTTCGCCTGACGCGGCCGCTATTAATATATGGCGACGTAAAGCAAGGCCATTCGGGAATTGTCACCCCGAGGGGCGCTCCGGCTGGTTCGTCCAGGCGACTCTGCGGAACCGGACTGCCTGGCAATCTCAGAAAGTGTGGAGAGTCCGTCCCATGAGACTGCTCGTCAAGTTCAACGCGATTCTCATCCTGGTCCTGGGGTCCGGCCTGGCGTTCACTGCGTATTTTTCATATAGTACTATCGAGGCAAATGCATTTGAGCAGATTAAGGACCGGGCGAGATTGATAACGGAGTCTGCGCAGACGATTCGCGACTACACGAGTAAAGAGATCACGCCTTTGCTGGATAATCTGAAGGAGGAAACCGATACGTTCCATCCACAAGCCTGGATTCCCACGGAGGGGAAACTGGTTAACAATCACTGGTTCGATCTTCGAGAAGACCCGAGGATTTCCGCCTCTTCTCCATTGGGACGGTTAGCCCAGATATTTCATCCATTTGATCGAGAAATTGACTAATGTT
>JBKOZB010000205.1:0-6269 GCA_046744225.1 Planctomycetota bacterium
GTTGTGGAGTCATCCGACTCTTCGCCACCGCCGTTCACACACACTGGGCCACGCAAGGCGTCCGGGGCCGCAGCAACTCCTCAAGGTCCTCTTCGGCCGGGAGGTCGAGGTAGACCGCGTCGGCCTCGACTTTGACCGGGAACACCTGGACCTGATACTTCTCCCCGCCCAGGCACGTCCCGGACTCGAGGGAGAACGTCTTCTTGTGGAGGGGGCATGCGACCTTGGGGACGCCGCCCTGATCGCCGAGGATGCCGCGCGACAGCACCATCTCCTTCTTGTGGGGGCACAAGTTCTGGCAGGCGTACCACGCGTCGCGACTCGCGAACCGGAACACGGCGATCTGGGAGTTGCCATACTTGATGGCGCCGCCACCATCGACCGGGAAGTCCGACACCTTACCGACCTTCACCCACCGCGTCGGACGATCGTGCCGCGGCTCTCCCGGGGTCCGCCCATCGCACCGCGCCAGTTGTTCGAGCGGGACGAAATCCTTCGGCCAATCGGAGGGCCGCTGCTGGCCCCGCTCGGTCACGAATTCGATGCTCGACTCGGTCTCGTCGGTGTTGGCGAACTGCTGGAAGAGCCGACGCTTCTCGGGGTCGTCGACGACCTCCTTCCACTCGCACCTGTAGGTATCGACGAGGAACTGCATCTGCTTCTCCAGCTCCTCGCAGATCCCGAGGCGATCGTTGATGATGACGTCCCTCAGGTATTCGATCCCGCCCTCCATCTTTTCCAGCCAGACCGAGGTGCGGGTCAGCCGGTCGGCCGTCTGGATGTAGTACAAGAGAAATCGATCGATGTACTTGATGGCGGTCTCCTCATCGAGGTCGGCCGCGAGCAAGTCGGCGTGTCGCGGCTTGGCCCCGCCGTTGCCGCAGACGTAGAGGTTGTAGCCCTTCTCGGTGGCGATCAGGCCGAAGTCCTTGCCCTGGGCCTCGGCGCACTCGCGGACACAGCCGGAGACCGCCGCCTTGAGCTTGTGGGGCGATCGGACGCCGCGATAACGCAGCTCGACCCGCACGGCGAACCCGACGGAGTCCTGGACGCCGTAGCGGCACCAGGTCGTGCCGACGCAGCTCTTGACGGTGCGCATCGCCTTGCCGTAGGCGTGCCCACTCTCGAAGCCCGCGGTGACGAGGTCTTCCCAGATCTCGGGCAGCCGATGCACCGGCGCCCCGAACATGTCGACGCGCTGGCCACCGGTGATCTTGGTGTAGAGCCCGTACTTCTTGGCGACCGCCCCGAGGACGATCAGCTTCTCGGGCGTGATCTCCCCGCCGGGGATGCGGGGGATGATGGAATACAGCCCGCCGCGCTGGATGTTGGCCAGGAACCGATCGTTCGTATCCTGGAGCGTGGTTTGCTCCATGATGTTCTCGTTCCAGAGGCTGGCCAGGATCGAGGCGACGGCCGGCTTGCAGATCTCGCATCCATACCCCTTGCCGTGGCTCCGGATCAGGGCGTCGAACGTCTTGAACCCCTTGATCTTGACGATCTGGAACAGTTCCTGCCGGGTGTACGCGAAGTGCTCGCAGAGGTGGTTGGCGACCTTCTTGCCCGAGGCCACCAGTTGCGCTTTGAGCAGGTCAGTGACCAGGGGCACGCAGCCGCCGCAGCCGGTGCCGGCCCGGGTGCACGTCTTGACCTCGCCGAACGTGGTGAGCCCCCGGTCGCGAATGGCCTGGCAGATCTGGGCCTTGCTGACGTCGTTGCACGAGCAGACCTGGGCACCGTCGGCCATCCCGCTGAGCAAGCCGGCCCCGGCCGCCTGGCCCTCCCTCTTGCCGAGCAGCAGCTCGCCGGGGGCGACCGGCAGGGGGTCGGGGCTCTTGGAGTGCATCAGGAGCGTGCCGTAGTCGGAGGCGTCGCCGACCAGGATGCCGCCGAGGAGCCGGGTCCCGTCGCGGTTGAAGATCAGCTTTTTGTACACTCCCTGAAACGGGTCCTCGAACGCGATGCTCCGCGTCTTGGTCGCGTCCGCGAAGTTCTCGCCGAAGCTGGCGACGTCCACACCCATCAACTTGAGCTTGGTGGACAGGTCGGCGCCGGTGAAGGCGCGGTCGGCGCCGGTGAGGTTGGCCGCCAGGGTGTCCGCCATCTCGTAGCCGGGCGCCACCAGCCCGTAGATCATGCTCCGGTGCAGCGCGATCTCTCCGATGGCGAAGATGTCGGGGTCGCTCGTGCGCAACGCGTCATCGACGACCACGCCGCCGCGCGGGCCGACCTCGAGCCCGCAGGCCCGGGCCAGCTCGTCGCGGGGCTTGATCCCCGCCGAGATGACCACCATGTCCACGTCGAGTCGACCGCCGTCGGCGAACTCCATCCCCTCCACCTTGCCGTTGCCGAGGATCGCCTTCGTGTTCTTGTTCAGGTGGATCTGGACCCCAAGGCTCTCGATCTTGCCGACCAGCGCCTTCGAGCCGGCGTCATCGACCTGGCGCGGCATGAGCCGAGGGGCGAACTCGACGACATGCGTTTCAAGCGCGAGGTCGTAGACCGCCTTCGCCGCCTCCAGCCCGAGCAGGCCGCCACCCACGACCGCCGCCCGCCTCGCCTGCCGGGCATAGGCGATGATTCGCTCCAGGTCTTCGATCGTCCGGTAGACGAAGACCCCCTTCTTGTCCACGCCCGGGATCGGCGGGACGAACGGGGCCGAGCCGGTCGCGAGCACGACGTGATCGTAAGGGACCTCCCGCCCCCGCTCCGAGCGGACCACCCGCCGCCCGCGGTCGATGGCCGTCGCCTGGTCGCCGACGAAGAGCGTGATCTCGTTCTCCTGATACCACTCGCGCCGGGCCAGTATGAGGGGCGCGGGGTCGCGATGCGTGAAATACTTCGTCAGGTTGACTCGGTCGTAGGCCGGGCGGGGCTCTTCGCAGAAGGTCACGACCTGATAATCCCGATCGCGATCGTACGCCGCCAGCCGCTCGCAGAACCGATGGCCAACCATCCCATTGCCGATCACGACCACGGTCTTCCCGTCGGGGTGCGTATTGTTTGAAATCATTATCATCTCGTCATTATATTGATCGTGCGGCCGATGGCGATGGTCCCACGGTCGCCTCAAGGATGCAGAGACTTCCAGGGCCCGAGCGGGCGGACGCGGACCGCGCAGGCCTTGTAGGAGGGCTGTTTCGAGTAGGGGTCGAAGGACGGGTACGTCAGTTGGTTGACGACCTCGTAATGCATGGGGAGGAAGACCTGGCCCGGCCGGACCGCGTACGTCACCGCCGCCTTGGCCTTGATCTTCCCCCGCGGCGACTCGACGGACACCATCTGGTTGGGCCGGATGCCGCAGCGCCGCGCGTCCTCGGGGTTGATTTCGACATAGACCTTCTGAGGGTAGAGCTTGCGCAGGACGGCCGATTTCTTGGTGCGGGTCTGCGTGTGCCACTGCGCGACCGAGCCTCGGCCCGTGAGCAAGAGCAGCGGGAACTGGTGGTCGGGGGGTTCGGGCATCGGCCGGGTCGGCTCGAAGAGGAACTTCGCCCTCCGGTCCGGGTGATAGAACGCCCCGTCCTCGAACAGGCGGCGCTCGATGCCCGCCGGCGCGGCCCCCGCGGGATAGGGCCACTGGAGGCCCCCGCGCGCGTCGAGCATCCGATAATCCTCGATCCCCGTGATGTCACAGGGCTGGCCGCGCGACAGTTCCTTGAGGATCTGGAAGACCGCCTCGGGGTCGGTCCAGTCCTGGAACATCGCTTCGCAGCCCCAGGCGCGGGCGATCAGCTTGAAGATCGCGAAGTCGGCCAGCGCCTGCCCCGGGGCGCGGGCGACTTTCTTGATCAGCCCGATCCGCCGCTCCGAGTTGATCAGCGTCCCTTCCTTCTCGCCCCAGGCGGCCGCCGGTAGGAGCAGGTCGGCATGCTGCGCCGTCTCCGTGGTCGCGTACATGTCCTGCACGACCAGGAAGTCGAGCCGCCCCAGCAGCTCGTGGAGGTCGCCCTGATCGATCCAGGAATGCGCGGGGTTGGTGGCAATGACCCAGAGGCCCTTGATCTTGCCGTCGCGAATCCCCTCGACGACCTCGGGGTAGGACCAACTGTCCCGGTCGGGGATGCGGGCGGCGTCGATCCCGAGGATCGCGGCCACTTTCCGGCGATGGTCCGGGTTGAGGAAGTCGTGTCCGCCGAGCAGGTTGGTGGTATTGCTGAAGAGCCGCGAGCCCATCGCGTTGCACTGGCCGGTGATCGAGTTGGCCCCCGTGCCGGGCCGGCCGATGTTGCCGGTCAGGAGTGCCAGGTTGATCAGGCTCTGGGCCGTGCGGACCCCTTCATGGCTCTGGTTCACCCCCATCGTCCACCAGAACGAGACCCGACGGCCCTCGTGGATGGCCCGGGCGAACTCGATGACCTGGCGCTCGCTCAGGCCGGTGAACCTGGTGACCCGGTGCATCGGGTAGTCGAAGAGGAACTCTTTGAACTCCTCGAAGCCCGTCGTGTGCGCGTCGATGAAGTCGCCGTCGATCCAGCCCTCGCGGATCAAGATCCGGGCGACGCCGTAGAAGAGGGTGAGGTCGGACTTCGGCCGGATCGCCAGGTGGGTCGTGGCGGCCATCGCCGTCTCGGTCGTGCGCGGATCGACGACGACGATCCTGGGATCGTGGGGGTTGCGGCACACCCGCTCCCACATGATCGGGTGCGCCACGCAGAGGTTCGCCCCGACCAGGACAAGGACGTCCGATTCCTCGAAGTCCCGATAGGTGTAAGGGGGGGCGTCGAAGCCGAACGCCTGCTTGTAGGCGACGACGGCCGTGGCCATGCATTGCCGCGTGTTGCCGTCGCCGTGGACGATCCCCATACCGAACTTGGCCAGGCTGCCCAGCAGGGCCATCTCCTCGGTGGCGATCTGGCCGGTGCTGAGGAACGCGACCGACTCCGGCCCGTGCGCGCGCTGGATCGCTCGGAATTGGTCGCAGAAGATCCGCAGCGCGGCCTCCCAATCGACCGGCTCCAGTCGTCCCAAGGCGTTTCGCGCCAGCGGCGTGGTGGCGCGGTCGCCGGCCGAGAGCACCGTGAGGGCCTCCCACCCCTTGGGGCAGGCCATCCCCAGGTTGACCGGGTGGTCGGTGGCCGGCGTCAGGCCGATCGCCGCGCCCCCCTTGAGGTGGACGTTCAGGCCGCAGCCCGTCGAGCAATAGCCGCAGATCATTGTGGTGGTGGCGTCGGGCAGGCGGTTCGCGGGAACCTGACCCAGGCCGAACTGGCCGGGAGCCAGGAGCAGCTCGCGCGTCAGCTTGCCGTCGCGCTGGCGGATCAGCGCGCCGAGGCGTTCGCTCAAGGGCGTCTTGTCGTTCGCGTCGCGTTCGCTCATGGCGCCATCGCTCCCGGCATCTTGGGCGCGACCGCCGCGGTGAAGAACAGGTGACGCTCGAGCAGCTCGCCGAGCAGCGTGAACACCAGAACCAGCCCCATGACCACGCCGGTGAAGGCCACGCGGAAGCCGGTCGGACCGACCTCGGCCAGGAGCAGGCCCGGAAGCACGATCCCGCCGAGAACGCCCGCGATGACGCGCCTCACGGCCATCAGGGTCAGCTCTCCGGTGAGCAGGAGCGCCGTCCGCTTCAGCGGCGTGTGCTTCTTGTCGCGGAGGTGGGTCAAGACCAACGCCTCGACGGCCAGCTTCACCAGCGCGGCCGCCACGAGCCCTTGCAGGAGCCGGCGTCCGAACCCCTCCATGATCTCGGCGACTGTGATCGTCCCGGACCACGCCGCGCCCAGGAGCGAGACGAACACGGCCGCCGGAACCCCCAGCACCACCCCCGTCATGAAGAACTTGAAGCCCGTCAAGGGCAGGTTCCAGAATGCCCGGCGCGTATCCACGTAGATCATCACCGAGCAGAAAACGCCGGCCAGCCCGGCCAGGGCCGCCGCGGGCTGCAACACGTCGCGCACGCCGGGGACCGACACGCCCAGGTGCCGGAGCCAGACATCGGCCCCGTACGCCGCGGCCAGCCCCGCGAACAGCCCGAACGCCAGGATCTCCCGGCTCAGCCACGAGGTCCTCAACCCGATCATCGCCCGGAATGCATAAAGCGGACGGCCCAGGTGCCCGACCGCCGCGACCATGCCGAGCACCGCCACCAGAAACGCGGCGATCACCCGGATCGGCCGGATGCCGCGCATCGGCACCCCATCGGCCATCAAGTCGATCACCAGGTCCATCACAAACGTCCCAACCGACATCTGCGTCAGGACCAGCATGGCGACCAGCGCCCGGTGGCCGTGGCCGGCCGACACGGCGTAATGGTCCGCCGGCAGCAG
>JBKOZB010000071.1:0-5174 GCA_046744225.1 Planctomycetota bacterium
ACATTTCTCTCGGGGCCCGATAATTGCATAGAGGAGAGCCTCATTGTCGGCGCGGTCGACTTCGCTCGATGTCCCGGACGTGGGTTCGGAGGAGGCAGGATCGGTCCTGGCGTTCATTGCCCAGTTCGTTCAGTGATTGCGCCGGGAGGGTGTGAGACACCTCCCAGGAAGCTCGTACCCGTTGGGTTCGGCGGGCCTCCCCAAGGAGTGGGTGTACCGCTATCCAAGATGGTGGGCAGTGATCTTTTTATGATCATATGATAATTAAATTGCAGAAAATCGAGCTGAGACTTGTTCCTGATCCACCGCCCGGGTCCCCCGCGCCGACGAGATGGGGGATTAGTCGGTACTCATGCTGTTATTCCACTGTTCCTGAGCATGATCGATCCCCCGCGCCGACGAGGCGCCGGGTGGGTCGAAACCCTCGTCCGTGGCGCCTTCCTGGGGGTTCGTGCCCGCCGAGATCGGCGGGCCTCCCCGAGCCGAGGGAGCACCGCCGCGGGCGGTGCTGGGCAGAGATCTCCTCAGGATCATATAAGAGCACGATTTTGAGCCGAGGAGGAGCAGCCGCGAGTCGCCCGGGGCTGCGTTGCGGCCTCAAGATCAAAGGCGGGAGATAATGCGTCGTAGCCCCGGAGGGGCGACCAATCCAAGTTGTTGCCTGACGAGAGTGCCGCTTTGGTCGGTCCCCCTCCTCGGCTCCCTGTACGAAACCGTTCACATACCCTCTGAGAGCCGTGAAGACCATGTCCTCGATCCGTTCATCTCATCATTCCCCATCATCGGCGCCTTCTCATCACAAGCACGCCCAGATGGCTCCCCTCGACTCGGTGGCCGTGAATTTCCTGCGGTCGTGGCTGGGCGAGCCGCCCGGCCCGGAACTGCTGGCGTTGCATCACGCCATGATCCATCCCCGACCGGGCCTCTGGGGCGATAACGCGCGCACCCCGAGGAGCGTCGTCCTGATCCGCGAGGGGGACAACCAGCTCGAAGCCTTCGGCGCCGGCGAGCCGGAGCCGGCGCTCGGGTGGCTGGCCGGGCACGGCCGAGCCGTCAGCCTGATCGCGCCGCCGCTCTGGCGATACCGGGTTGGCGGCTGGGTCGGCGCGTTCGAGTGGGCCGAGGTCGAGACCTGGTCGCTGGCGCAGCAGAACCGGGTGCTGTTCGTGCCGAGGTCGCGCCGGCGGTCGATCGAGACGAGGCCACTGACCCTGGCCGACGCCGGGGCGTTCGCCGAGGTCGCGCCGGCGTGGGCCTTGCGGAGCTGGGGCTCGTTCGCGAGCCTGATCGAGCACGGCGCCGCGTTCGGCGTGCCGCACGGCTCGGGGTTCGCGTCACTGGCCTGGATCTTCGACGAGTCGGCCCGGTTCGACGCGATCGGCGTCTTCACCGTGCCGAAGTTCCGGCGGCTCGGGCTGGCCCGGGCGGCGTCCACGACGCTCTTGGGACACATCGTCGACCGCCGCGGCAAGGCCCCGCTCTGGTCCACCACGGCCGAGAACCCCGCGTCGCTGGCCCTGGTGCAGTCGCTCGGTTTCTCGATGCGCTCGACCGAGCCGCTGCTGCGCTGGCGGCCGCGCCCCGGGGCCTTCGCCCTGGCGCGGAAGGTGGGCCGGCAGTAGGAAGTACGGTGCGTGAAAAGCACCCTTCTGAGAACCTCCCATGCCCGGCTATCCGATCGAGCTCGACCTATGCGGGCGGACCGTCCTGGTAGTCGGGCTGGGGGCGGTCGGGCGCCGGAAGGCGGCCGGACTGCTCGCGGCCGGGGCGCGTGTCGTTGGCATCGATCCGGCGGCGACCGATGTGCCGGCCGGGGTCGAGGTCCGGGCCGAGCCGTACCGTCCGGCGCAGCTGGAAGGGATCAGCCTCGCGGTTGCGGCGGCCTCGCCGGAGGTGAATCGGCAGGTTGTGGCCGACGCGCGGAGATTGAGTATTTGGGTCAGCTCGGCAAACGACCCGGACGAGGGTGATTTCATCATCCCGGCCGTCTGGCGTTCCGGGCCACTTTTGCTGACCGTCTCGACCTCGGGGGCGAGTCCCGCGCTGGCCGCGGCCCTGCGCGACCGCGCGGCCGCGGTGCTCGGGCCGGCGGCGGGCCTGGCGGCGATTCTGGCCGAGCTTCGGCCCGAGGTCCTCGCCCGCTTGGGTGATGATCCCGACGCCCGCCGCCGCCTCCTGGCCGACTGGGCCGACCCGCGCTGGCTCGACCTCTGCCGCACCGACGGCCCTGACGCCGTCCGCCGCGCCTTGATCCGGACGATGGAAAATGCGGTCTTGCGAAGAAATCTGTCCTAGAATCGGATCGGTTGCGTACATTTATTCCACGCATACGAAACCTAACCTTGTCAGAAACAGGGCGCTCCCTGATAATGCGTGCTAGCCTGGTCTGGCCGGCGCTGCTGCCCAGCTTGACCATACAGCCGCGCCTTGTGTCGTCTCCACCTCCTCCGGGAACCCTCCATCCAGGAGACCGGGAGTCGGAAGTGGTCTCACAGAACAGAACGCTCGACGCTCCCCCTCGCGAAGGAACCGCGCCATGAAGATCGCCGTCATCGGAACGGGATACGTGGGACTGGTCACCGGCACTTGCCTCGCCGAGAGCGGCAACGATGTGGTCTGCATCGATAAGGTCGCGGAGAAGATCACGAGGCTGGAGCGGGGCGAGATCCCGATTTACGAGCCGGGTCTGAGCGAGCTGGTCCACCGCAACTACCGCGACGGCCGGCTCCGGTTCACCACGAGCCTGCCGGAAGGGATCGCCGAGGCCGAGCTGATCTTCATCGCCGTTGGGACGCCGCAAGGGGCGCACGGCGGGGCCGACCTGTCGGGCATCTGGGCCGTCGGGCAGGAGATCGCCGAGCATCTCGACGAGCCCAAGATCATCGTCATCAAGAGCACCGTGCCGGTTGGCACCAACGCCGAGCTGGCGCGGCGGATGGCCCGGGTGATGGGCGTCCCGTTCGACGTCGCGAACAACCCCGAGTTCCTCAAGGAAGGGGCGGCGATCGACGACTTCAACAAGCCCGACCGCGTCGTCGTTGGCGTCCGACGGCCCGAGGTCGGCGAGCGGCTCCGCGAGCTCTATGCCCCCTTTCTCCGCACCGACCGACCGTTTCTGGTCATGACGCCCGAGAGCGCCGAGATGACCAAGTACGTCGCCAACTGCCTGCTGGCGACCAAGATCAGCTTCATCAATGAGATGGCCAACCTCTGCGAGTCGTACAACGCCGACATCAACGAGGTGCGGCGCGGGATCGGGCACGACCAGCGGATCGGTTTTAGCTTCCTCTTCCCCGGTGTCGGCTACGGCGGCTCGTGCTTCCCGAAGGACGTCCGCGCCGTCATCCACATGGCGCAGTCGCACGGCCTGCCAGCCCGGATGATGGAGGCCGTTGATGCCGTCAACGAGGCGCAAAAAGACGTCCTGGTGCGGAAGATCCTCGACCACTTCCAAGGCGAGGCCAAGGGGAAGACCGTCGCCATCTGGGGCCTGGCCTTCAAGCCGAAGACCGACGACATCCGCGAGGCCCCCGCGCTCGTGCTGATCGACGCGCTCCTGGCCGCCGAGGTCTCGCTCCGTGTCCACGACCCTGAAGCCTTGGCCAACGTCCGGGCGATTTACGGCGACCGCCTGACTTACTGCGACCGCCCCTACGGCGCGCTTGAGCAGGCCAACGCCCTGGCGATCGTGACCGAGTGGAACGAGTTCCGCAACCCGGACTTCGAGGTGATGCTGCGGCTCTTGCGCCACCCGGTCATCTTTGACGGCCGCAACCTCTACGACCCTGCCCGGATGGCCGCCCTCGGCTTCACCTACGAGGGCATCGGCCGCGCCAGTGTCCCCTCTCCCGATGAGTGCCTGGCCGTCCAGGGCACCGGCGCCGAGTGCAACGGGGCCAGGCTGAAGATCTGATCGTCCTTGTCGGGTGCGTGAAACTACACCATCCGAACCAGAATCGGTGTGTTTTACGCACCCGACAAGGGCTCTTATGCTGATCCCAGGAAGACCCTGTGCTGGGGATTGGTCTCCTGGTAGGACCGACTTCAGTCGGTCCCACCAATCCGAATCCGCTCAGCGCACGGAATTCCTGGGTCCCGTATTACTGCTGCTCGAGGATGTCCTTGCGGGTCGAGCCGACGAGGGCCATCAACTCGTCGATCTCCTTCTGTCTCACGCGGTTTTCCTTCAGCACCGAAACCAGGTCGCCAAGCATCGCATCGAACTGACTGTCGGTGATCTTCATGCCGGCGTGCTTCGTCTTCATGTCGCGGCCCTCGTATCAGCGGGCCGCCGCTCATCGAGCTGATTCACTCGACCAGGAGCCTTTCGAACCGGGCCTGGCCCGCGGCGTCGAGCTTGGATTTGCAAATCGACGTCAGGGTCGGCCCCCGCCAGCGAGACAAAGTCGTAAACGAGGTCCCTGACCACTGGCTCGACTCCCAGCAGGGCCCAGAGTGGTATCGAGGTCGAGGCCGGGGCTGGGGCGGGCGCGGATGGGGGCTTGGTCGCGGGAGCTGGGGCCGGCGGTGGGACCATCCCCCGGACTCCCGCCAGCACTTCGTCGAGAACCCTCCTCTGCTCGATCGCCTTCTGGGAGTCGTCGCGGGCGCCCTCGGCGTCCCTCAGGCCTTTCTCCATCGCCTGGCGCAACTCGGGGCGATGTGAGAGGACCGGCTCGACACTGATCAAGGCCCCCTGATAGAGCCGGTATAAGCCGGCGAAGTCGCACTGATTATAGAAGGGGATGCCCGCCACGATCGCGTTATAGACCACCTGGTCCATGCGCCAATCAAGCTCCCGGCGCGAGATCGCGGCGTCGTCCGAGCGCGTGGCCGGGGCCAGCGACAGGACCAGCGAGCAGGCGAGGGCGAGCCGAGGGCGATTCATGCGAGGCGCACTCCGGGAAAAACGCGGGGAAATGAAACCGAGAGCCGTCATCGAAGTCTCAGTCGTTCCAAAGTCATTGCACCGTGAGGCTACATCGCAAACTCATGCCCATCTTCTACAGTGGAACCGTAACCTCTTTCATAGGATTAGGTTGCGACATTTTCCTCGATTGACTTAAGTTCTTAGCTAAAAAGGACTTGTGGCGCATAGTGCCACGAAATTGACGTAAGAGATTGGTTAGCAGCAATTTAGGATGTCTTAGACAAGCCTACGATCGATTCCTTAA
>JBKOZB010000321.1:0-11225 GCA_046744225.1 Planctomycetota bacterium
CTGGGAGGATCTCCTGGAGTGGGTTCCAGCCGAAGGAGGAACAGATCCTACCCATGCCAGAGCCTTTGGGCAAAACTTCGCGTCGCATCAGGGGGTAGAACATGACGTCGCGTCGGGGGTCAAACATGACGTCGCGTGACAAGGATGTGGGCATGCCACCCGCCGTTTTTCTTATGGTCAGGCTGTGCTTTCGGCTGTGCGACAAGACACGGCGGTGATCTTGCCCTGTCCTCCCGCCTCAGGGGACGTACTGGCTCCGGGGGATCTTCTTGTAGAGGACCAGTTGCGACAGGACGAGGCTCTTCGGGTTCACCTGGACGGGCATGAGGAAGACGATGTCTCCCGTCTGGGCGAACGACGACGAGCCGCGCGTCACCTGGGTCATCGTCAGGTTGCCCCCCGCGGGCAGGATGGTAGCGAAGTTGTTGCCCGGGAGGCCGACCCGGATCGGCTTCAGGTTGATCGCGTTGCCGACGACGTGCAGTTGCGACGGGATGTTGAGGTTCCCGTACCCGGGGTTGATCGGATAGGCCCAGCCGTAGAGCTGGTTCTGGGCGGCGATGTCGAACGCGTTCATGAACCGATTGAAGCCGGGGTCGATCGCGGTGACGGCCCGGTTGAAGGACAGGATGCTGTTATAGCCGGGCGAGACGAGGGTCTGGTCCGACCCTTCGAAGACGTCGATGTGCGAGGTGCTGAGGGTGTTCGAGCCGAGGTCCGCGCCGATCGCCTCGATGAGCGAGGCGTTGGTCAGGGCCGCGAGGCTGGTCGGCCAGCGGATCAGGAACTGGTTGACCGAGTCCATCGCGACCGGGAACTGCTGCCCCTGGTGGTTCTGCACCACGAGCCACCGGGCGTTGGCCATGATGACCTCGCCCCAGGCCCCCTCGGGCGGGGGCGGGGGGAGTGGCTGGAGCCCGCCGGCCGTCAGGTTGACCCAGGGCCCGGGGAAGGCCTGCGCCCAGACCGACGGTCCAGGGACGCTCGCCAAGGCGGCCGCCATCCCCAGCAGCCCCAGACCGAGACCGAGCCGAACCCAGCCAACCTTTCGGATCGTCATGGCCGTCCCTCCGCGCCTCTCGTACCGATCGCGCCGGCGGCATCGGCCTCGAGTCCCTTCCCTCGACCTCGAGGCCGACGGCATCCAACAATGATTTTAGTGAACGGTTCGGATTCGATCGAGATCCCTCTCGGCGTCGGGAACGTATTCTCTTCGGATCAAAGCGATCGCACACCGGAAAGATTTCGAATTTCGAACGAGTCGGAGGCCGCGGCGGCGGCTTTCGTCTTTGCGCGGCCACGGCGCTTGCCGTACACTGGATCGCTTGAAGTGTTGCGCGGAGGCGCGGAGCGGAGGCCCGGTCCGCCGTCGTCCTCGGGGATGGTGGATGCATCATGAGCGAGCCGGAAAAATCGGTCGCCCCATCCGCGGATGATACGTCGTCGTGGGGGGCCTCGATGTTCCGCAACTTGACGGGGACGACCCTGGGCGACTTCCACGTCGAGCGGCTGCTGGGCCGAGGCGGGATGGGCGAGGTGTACGTGGCCCGGCAGGTCAGCCTGAACCGCCCGATCGCCTTGAAGGTCCTCCGCCCCGACCTGCTGACCAAGTCCACCTACCTCAACCGGTTCGAGGCCGAGGCCACGGCCGTCGCCAAGCTGAACCATCCGAACATCGTCCACATCTACACGCTCGGCAGCGTCGATCAGGTCCGCTTCATCGCCATGGAGTACGTCCAGGGGTCGAATCTCCGTGACCACCTGGCGAAGAAGGGGGCGCTCAACCTGCCGCTGGCGCTCTCGATCATGAGGCAGGCGGGCGTGGCCATCGGCGCGGCGGGCGAGCTAGGCCTGATCCACCGCGACATCAAGCCCGAGAACATCTTGTTGACCCGCAAGGGGCAGGTCAAGATCGCCGACTTCGGCCTCTGCCGCGACCTGGAGGCCGACCATCTCTACCTGACTCAGCCCGGGATCACGATGGGCACGCCCCTCTACATGAGCCCGGAGCAGGCGCAGGGGCACGCGCTCGACCACCGCAGCGACCTCTACTCGCTGGGCGTGACGTTCTACCACATGCTCGCCGGCGAGCCCCCCTTCCGGGCCGACACCCCGCTGGCCATCGCTCTGAGGCATGTCAAGGACACACCGGTCAGTCTGGCGGTCCTCCGGCCCGACCTGCCGCCCGACCTCGTCCGCCTGGTCATGAAGCTGATGGCCAAGGACCCGAAGGATCGCTACCAGTCGGCGGCCGAGATGCTCCGCGACCTGGCCAAGGTCCGCGAGTCGCTCAGTGCGCCGTCGGTCACGATGCCCGAGGCCGATGTGACTTCGGGCGCGGCGTCGCTGTTCAATGGCAACCCGGCCGCGGCGACGGTCCCGGCCCCAGCTCCGGCGAAGACCGTGGCGCCGCTCGCCTCGATGCTCGGCCGACGGCTGGCGGCGGCCCGGTTCGAACGGCGGATGCTCATCGGCTTGATCGTCGTCTGTCTGGCGGCTGGCGCGGCCTGGGGATGGTCCACGCGACCCGAGGACCTGCTCTCGGGGGGCGCCGGAGTCCCGGCGGAGACCCTGCCGGCCCTCTGGATGGCGCCCAACTGGTCGGTCATCGAACGGCAGGGCAACGTCGAGGAGCAGTATCACTACGCCCAGTTCCGCGCCTCGCGGGCCGACCAGGAGGCGGCCTGGCTCGCCGTCCCCGGCTACTTCCCCGCCTCGCGCGACTGGGCCGCGCAGGCGTACATCCAGCTCGCCCGCGCGCTGTTACGGCGCCGCGACGCCGAGCGGCTCAAGGTCTTCGCGGCCGAGATCGCGCGCTGGAACTCGGCCAAGTCGTACGAGCACGAGAAGGAGTTGGTGACGATCGTCCAGGCCGCCGCCAAGGCGATCGGCGGCGACCTGGAGGGCGTCATCGTCGTCCTCAAGACGCTCGATCCCGGCACGATCATCGACCCGGCCTTGCTCGAGCTGTCGGTCGAGGTCACGGTGCAGGCCATGCAGACCGCCCTGCGCAACGGGACCGTCAATTCCGTGCCGCGCGATCTCCGGACGCTCCAAACGAAGTTCCTGGGCCAGTTGCATGCCGCCGAGGTCCACGATCCCCTGGGCCGTCGCGCGGGTTGAACCGGTCGATCCCGGAGATTGAGATTCCCCTTCGGCGAAGCGTGCCGTCACGGAGTCTTCTCGAAAATGGCAATCCTCAAGCAGGTCACTGGCGACAGCGCCGGGCAAATCATCGAGCTCAAACACGACGTGACCGTGATCGGCCGGTCGCCCGAGTGCCATATCGTCCTCGACCCAAACGGGGTGAGCCGCCGGCATGCCGAGATCCGCCGCGTGGGCGACGCGTATTTCCTGGCCGATCTCCGGTCACGCAACAAGACCAAGGTCAACAACACGATCCTCGACGGCAACCACGATCACCGGCTCCAGCCGGGCGACCGGATCAACATCTGCGACGTCGAGTTCCTCTATTACCCGGCCCCGCCCAAGGACAAGGCGGGTCCGACCGACGCCGACGTGATGGTCGTGTCCGACGCCGCTGACCTCGATGACTCGAACCTGCACACGCTCGACGCCTCGCGCTCCAGCGCCCTGGCGAGCCTCGTCCGCCCCGAGATCAAGCTCAAGGCCATCCTCGAGATCGCGCGGAACCTGTCGAGCGAGCTGAAGATCGACGCCGTCGCCCCCAAGATCCTCGAATCGCTGATGGAGCTGTTCCCGCAGGCCGAGCGGCTCTTCCTGATGCTCATCGACCCGGCGACCCAGCGGCTGGTGCGCAAGGCGTTCAAGTACCGGCCCAACCGCCGGACGTCCTTCAGCGGCCCGGTCCCCGAGGACGAGATCCCGATGAGCATCAGCCGGTCGCTGGTCAACCACGTCCTCGGCCAGAAGAAAGCGGTGCTCAGTCAGGACGCCGGCAACGACAAGAACCTGCCGACCAGCGCCTCGATCGCCGACCTGAAGATCCGGTCGGTCATGTGCGTGCCGCTGCTCCCCCCCGACGGCCAGCCCCTGGGCATCCTCCAGCTCGACACGAGCGACCGGAGGCAGTTCCACCAGGACGACCTCGACGTGCTGGCGGCCGTCGCCAGCCAGGCGGCCATCGCCGTCCAGAACGCGGCGATGCACGAGAGCCTGCTGGAACGCGAACGGATCGAACGCGACCTGAAGATCGCCGAGCAGGTGCAGAAGCGGTTCCTGCCCCAGTCGGTCCCCAAGGTCCCCGGCTTCGAGTTCTTCGCGCACTACAACCCGGCCTACGAGGTCGGGGGTGACTACTATGACTTCGTGACCCTGTCCGGCGACCGCCTGGCGATCGCGCTCGGGGATGTCTCGGGCAAGGGGGTCGCGGCGGCGTTGATGATGGCCAAGTTCTCGGGCGACACCCGCTACTGCATCCAC
Source organism: Planctomycetota bacterium (assembly GCA_046744225.1). Classification (GTDB taxonomy): domain Bacteria; phylum Planctomycetota; class Planctomycetia; order Isosphaerales; family Isosphaeraceae; genus JBKOZB01. The sequence goes on from JBKOZB010000321.1 coordinate 4,405, forward strand.
ATCGAGAACTCGCCCGCCGCCGCCGCCAACGTCCTGAACAGCCTGCTCTTGAACGCCGGGTTCGAGGAGAAGTTCATCACGCTCAGTCTGAGCGTCCTCGACCTGACGACGCGGCGGATGACGCTCTGCTCGGCGGGGCACCTCCCCATCCTCGTCCGCCACGCCTCGGGCGCGGTCGAGGAGATCGGCGAGGATATCGCCGGGTTCCCCCTGGGGATCATGCCCGATTCGGACTACCTCCAGACTGATCTCGCGCTCGAGCCCGGCGACGTCGCCGTCGTTTACTCCGACGGCGTGACCGACGCGCGGAATACGAGCGAAGAGCTGTACGACTCGCGCGACAACCGCCGCCTGGTCCGCCGCCTGGCCGAGTCGACCGGCGGCGCCGAGGCGGTCGGCCGGTCGATCCTCCAGGACCTCCGTGAATACTCCGCCGGCCGCGCCCAGGCCGACGACATCACCCTGATCTGCTTCGGCCCGACCACGGGATGAACCTCATGCCGTGAGATTCGCCACGAAGGCATGAAGGGTACAAAGAAGAAGACGAATTTGAAATTCAAAATTTGAAATTCAAAATTTTATATTTTCTCTATCTCCTTTCTTTGCGTCCTCTGTGCCTTCATGGCGAATCCTCTTGACTTTGTACCCAAAATTGTTTGCCCATGTCCTTGAAGGTTGCCAACGTCCGCCTCGAACTCGACGAGCCCGAGGCGGCCCTGTCCGACAAGCTCTCCGAGCGGCTCGGCGTGAGCGGCGATACGATCGGGCGCTGGCGCATCCTGCGCAAGAGCCTCGACGCGCGCCGGCACGACGACCTCCACTTCGTCTACGCGGCCGAGGTCGAGCTGCCCGACGCCGAGGCGCGCCTCGCCGCCCGCGACCTCGGTCCCGACGTCGAGCGATTCGAGGCCGAGTGGTTCGACTGGCCCGAGCCGGGCCCGCGCCCGCTCGCGCACCGGCCCGTGATCGTCGGCGCCGGGCCCGCCGGCCTGTTCGCCGGCTACCTGCTCGCCCTCGACGGCTACCGCCCCCTGATCCTCGAGCGCGGCCGCGAGGTCAAGGACCGCGTCGCCGACGTCCGCCGGTTCGACACCGGCGGCCCGCTCGACCCCGAGAGCAACTACCTCTTCGGCGAGGGCGGAGCCGGCACGTTCAGCGACGGCAAGCTGACCTGCCGGGGGGCCGGGCCCGACATCCGGCGCGTCCTGGAGATCCTCGCCGACTGCCACGGCAAGCCGTCGATCCTCTACGAGCACCGGCCCCACCTCGGCTCGAACCGGCTGCCGCTGGTCGTCCGAACCCTCCGGCGCAAGTTCGAGGCGCTCGGCGGCGAGGTCCGCTTCTCGTGCCGGGTCGAGGACCTCGACATCGCCGAAGGGCGGCTCCGGGGCCTCTCGACCAGCTCGGGCTACATCGCCGTCGACCTCGCCTTGCTCGCCATCGGCCATAGCGCGCGCGACACGTACTCGATGCTCCTGCGCCGGGGGGTGCCGATCGCGCCCAAGCCGTTCCAGCTCGGCGTCCGGATCGAGCAGCCGCAGGAGCAGGTCAACGTGGCCCGCTACGGCGGCTTCGCCGAGCACCCCGCCCTGGGCGCCGCCGACTACAATCTCGTGGCCCGCGCCGGGGCGCGCGACCTGTTCACCTTCTGCATGTGCGCCGGGGGCTTCGTCATGCCGAGCGTCAGCGAGCCCGGCTACTTCTGCACCAACGGCATGAGCGAGAGCCGCCACGACTCGCCATTCGCCAACAGCGGCCTGGTCGTGACGATCACGCCGGAGGACACCGGGAGCCGACACCCCCTGGCGGGCGTCCACTACCAGCAGCGCTCCGAGCGCCTGGCCTACCTGGCCGGTGGCCGGACCTACGCTGCGCCGATCCAGTGGGCGCGCGACTTCCTGGCCGCCCACCCGAGCCGCGGCGCGGTGCCGAGCAGCTACGCGCGCGGGACCGTGCCGATCGAGCTGGGGACGATCCTGCCGCCGGTCGTCCTCGATGCCCTGGAGCGCGGCCTGCCGATCATGGACCGCCGCTTCCACGGCCTCTTCCTCAAGCGGGCCACCCTGACCGGCCCCGAGGCACGCGGCAGCGCGCCGGTGCGCATCCCCCGCGACCCGCAGACCCGGCAGTGCCCGACCGTCGCCGGCCTGTACCCCTGCGGCGAGGGGGCGGGCTATGCCGGCGGGATCGTCAGCGCCGCCGTCGACGGCCTCCGCACCGCCCGCGCCCTGGTCGGCACCTTCGCCCGACCAACGGGCTGAACAGAGAATGATCCGCAGATGTTTTAGATGAACGCAGATTAAAGATTCAAAATTTCAAATTTGAAATTCTGATTCTCTCTTTTCATCTGCGTCGATCTGCGTCATCTGCGGATCGTCCCGATCCTCACTCGGACTTGGCGGCCGCGGCGGCCTCGGCCTTGGCTCTCTTGGCCGCGACCTTGGTGGCCCGGCGCTCGGCCTTGGCGGCCTTGGCCTCGGCGGCGGTCGCCTTGCCGCCGGGGAAACGCTCCTTGAGGCGGACGGCCTTGCCCGATCGCTCGCGCAGGTAGTAGAGCTTGGCCCGGCGGACCTTGCCCGACCGCTTCACCACGATGTCGGCGATCCGCGGCGAGTGGAGCGGGAACTTCCGCTCGACGCCCTCGCCCTGGACGATCCGCCGCACCGTGAACATCTCGCGTGTTTTGGCCCCCGAGCGCGCGATCACGACGCCGTTGAAGATCTGGATGCGCTCCTTCTCCCCTTCGAGGATCCGAACGTGCACGTCCACCGTGTCGCCGATCTCGAACTTGGGGACCGACTCCTTCATACTCGACTTCTCGACCAGTTCCATCAAATGATTCTGCATGATTCCACCCTTTCCGTGGAGTATTCGGTGGGGTCCGCTGTGCGGACCACGCGACGCCTCGGATGGTCCGCACAGCGGACCCTACATTTCTGCCTACTCTATCTTCGATGCTCGCGCCGCCAGTGGGCGATCGCGGCGTGGTCGCCGCTCAGGAGGATCTCGGGGACCGCCCGGCCACGGAAGACGCGGGGACGGGTGTACTGGGGATATTCGAGCCCTCCGTCCGGCCCGAACGATTCATCGAGGGCGCTTTCGGCATCGCCGAGGACTCCGGGCACCAGCCGCATGACGGCGTCGATCACGACCATCGCCGCGACCTCGCCGCCCGAGAGGACATAGTCGCCGATCGAGAGCGGCTCGGGCTCCAGCGTTTCGAGGATGCGTTCGTCGAACCCTTCATAACGACCGCAGAGGAGGATCACCCGGGGCTCGCGGGCCAGCTCGCGGGCCCAGGCTTGATCGAACGTCCGCCCCTGGGGGGTCAGCGCGATCAAGCGGCCGGGGGGTTCCGCCTTGGCCCGGACCGCCTCGACGGCCGCGACCGTCGGCGGGGCCATCAGGACCATGCCGGGGCCGCCCCCGAACGGGCGATCGTCCACCTGCTTGTGTTTCCCCTCGGCCCAGTCGCGGATGTCCCAGCGATGGATCGCGACCAGCCCCTTGTCGATCGCTCGGCTGAGGATGCTCTCGGAGAGGAACCCCTCGAAGAGCGCCGGGAACAGGGTCAAGAGGTCGACGCGGAGCAAGGGCAGGAGGGCGGACATCGTCGGTCGGGCTCGCTCACGTCACGAAGTCGCCGGAGGCGGCGGAGCCGGCGGCTCGGCCGGGGCCGCCGGGGCCGGGGCCGGGGCCGGCGGCTCGGGAAGCTGCCAGGGCTCGCCGGGCGCGGGCTTCTTCACCCCGTACTTGTTCAAGAGCACCTGCACCTTCTCGCTCGGCTGGGCGCCGACCGACAGCCAGTAACGGATCCGATTGACGTTCAGGACCGTCCGCGCTTCTTTGTTGCGGACCATCGGATCATAATGCCCGAGCTCCTCGATCGCCCGACCGTCGCGCGGACTGCGGGCGTCCATCGCGCAGATCCGGAAGAAGGGACGATGGCGGCGGCCGAACGATTTCATGCGAATACGGACCACGCGATCACTCCTGGAAAGGACCCCGGCTCGGGCGCATGGCGAGTCCAGCGGGTTTGTTTCAGCCAACCCCCACGCGGGGGACGAGGCCGGTCCCGAGCCTACGGCGGCCTCGCGCATCGGCCCCGGACCGAGGGTTGTCCCCCGGCCCGCCCCGACGCAAACCCTTTCGATCGGCAATCGTGCTTCCTCTTTTAAGCCTGCCCGCGCTGCTCGCGCCGTTTCTTGCGCTCCTCCTTCTCGCGCTGTTTGCGGAGCCTCTCGCGCTCTTTGGGCGAGAGCCGCTTACCGGTCCCCTGCTTGGGGGCGATCAGCCGGGCGCCGGGGTTGAACGCCCCGGCGCGGCCCAGGCCGGTCATGGCGCGGATCTTGTCGAGCATGCTCATCTGCGACATCTGCTTGACCAGCGCGGCCATCGCATCGAACTGCTTGACCAGGCTCGACACGTCGGCCGGTTCGACCCCCGCCCCCGCGGCGATCCGGCGCCGCCGCGAAATGTCGATCTGGTGCGGGTTCCGGCGCTCGTCGGGGGTCATGCTGTCGATGATCCCCTGGATCCGCTTGACCTCGCCGTCGGCGTCGATGTCGTCGAGGTTGATCGGCATCTGGTTGAGGCCGGGAACCTTGCTGATCAGCTCCTTGACCGACCCCATCTTCTTCATGTGCATGATCTGCTGGCGGAAGTCGTTGAGGTCGAACTTCCCCTTGGCCAGCTTCTCCTGCTGCCGCTTCGCCTCCTCCTCATCGACGACCGCCTGCGCCGCCTCGACCAGGCCGACGATGTCGCCCATGCCGAGCATCTGGCCGACCAGCCGTTCGGGATCGAACGCTTCGAGCCTGTCGAGCTTCTCCCCCTTGCCGACGAACTTGATCGGCACCCCGGTCACCTTCTTGACCGAGAGGGCCGCGCCGCCGCGGGCGTCGCCGTCGAGCTTCGTCAGGATGACACCGTTCAGCTCGAGCGCCTTGTTGAAGGCGTCGGCCGAGGCGACGGCATCCTGGCCGGTCATGGCGTCGCAGACGAAGTAGACCTGGTGCGGCCGGACCCTCTTCTCGATCTGCGAGAGCTCGGCCATCAGCTCGTCATCGACGTGGAGCCGGCCGGCGGTGTCGAGGATGACCGTGTCGCGCCCCTGGCGGTTGGCCTCGATCACGGCATCCTGGCAGACCTTGACGGGGTTCGAGTTCGGCTCGCTGAAGACGGGGACGTTGAGCTGCGCGCCGATGACCTTGAGCTGCTCGATGGCCGCCGGCCGCTGCAAGTCGGCCGCGACGAGCAAGGGCTGCCGTCCCTGCGCGGCCAGGAGCCGGGCGAGCTTGCCGCAGGTCGTTGTCTTGCCGGAACCTTGCAGCCCGCAGAGCATCAGGATCGTCGGCCCGGTCTTCTCGAACCGGATCGACGGATCGACCGGCCCCATCAGCTCGACCAGCTCGTCGTGGACGATCTTGACGATCTGCTGCTCGGGCCGGACGCTCTTGATCAACTGGGCCCCGACGGCCTGCTCGGAGACCCGGTTCATGAACTCCAGGACGACGTTGTAGTTGACGTCGGCCTCGAGCAGCGCGGTGCGGACCTCGCGCAAGCCGTCCTTGATGTTGGCCTCGGTCAGCAAGCCGCGCGCGCGGAACCGGCCGAACGCGGAAGTGAGCCGTTTCTGCAAGTCGTCGAACATGGCCGGGTGCGCCCCATTCCCCTCGGATTGCGAACCATTGACTATAATTCCCGGCCCCTGATCAGGCAATGCCAGTGCTCGGCAGTTACGACCCGTTTTCTGTGTTCAAAAGTCGAGTAACCCTCTTCCCGACCGATGAGGAACGGTATAATCCGTGCAAGGAAGACCCATGACGACCATCACCCCCGAACTCCGGCGGGCCATCGAGCAGGCGGGAGACTCTCCCATCGAGATCACGGACCCGCAGACAAACACCGCCTATTACCTCGTGCGCGCGGACGTTTACAAACGCATGCAGAAGATCATGGAGGACGAAGAGGATCGTCGCGAGAAGGAAGCCTGGGCGAAGCTCGGCCGCAAGGCGCGATCCGAGTGGGCTCAGGAGAATCCCTACTGATGATCAAGCCCGGTGAAATCTACCTGGCCGACACCGACGCGGGCATCCGGCCCGTCGTCATCGTGTCGCGGGAGGAACTGAACCGGGGGAATTGGGTCGCCGCGCTCCTGATCACATCGACGCGGTTTCTCCTTCGCTCGACGCTCCCGCACTGCGTCCCCTTCCATGCTGGAGAGTTCGGGCTGGACAAGGACTGCGTGGCTCAGGCCGAGACAATCTCCTACATCGCGATTTCCGACCTGCACTTGGACGACGGCGTCATCGGCACCTTGGACGAGCCGCGAATGCGCGACGTAATCAAGGCCATCGGGAATGTCATTGCGTCGGACTGTGAGCCGGTTTGAGGGCGAGCGGAATCGGAGCCAATCCCGAGAGGATATCGCCTTCTTAGTGGTGGATCGACTCTAAAAAAGTGGCTCCTCAGCAGAATCTGTGGGTCGATTCCGATGAACTTGTGACGGGCAACGCCTGGGATCGGTCAGTGGATGCACCCTGGGGCTCCTTCGGTTAGGGATGGTGTTGATCACGCCACCCTCCCGCCGGAGTCACCCCAGGATGCAACTGAAGACTCTCCTCAATCGCGTCCACCCCCTCAAGTCCTTCGTCTCCAAGCAGGCCAGGCTCACCGAGACCGAGGGCTCCCTCGGCATCGAGGTCGTCATCGAGCCCAGGGTCAACAGCCGGCCCGTTTGCTCGGGCTGCGGTCGCAAGCGGCCCGGCTACGACCACCAGCCCGGACCGAGGCGGTTCCAGTTCGTCCCCCTCTGGGGC
>JBKOZB010000091.1:0-5698 GCA_046744225.1 Planctomycetota bacterium
GCTGGACGCCACCGGACTGTCTGGCGGAGTTGAAGGCGCTGGAAGTGGAGGACGACGAGATGTCGCAAACCTCAACGGCAAAATGGGCTAAACGCCCCGCCGCATGACCGCATTTTGGGATCACGCCCGTGCGAGCAAGGAGAAGGCACGCGAGGTGGCTTTGGCAAACCGTTTGACTGGAACGGATCATAGCGTCCATCGCCCTGCGCTGATATGCTGGGCGATGGCCTTGGGCGGAGGAGAGGGCGACGTGGCGACATGCGAGCGTCGGCCCGAGGATCAAGACCGAGGGCGCCGCACCAGGCCGCCCCGCCTCCGCCTCGGGGATCGGGACCGACGTGGTCCATCGAATCCTCACCAAGTCAGCACCGGACCTCGGTCACGCCACAACCCGGAACGGTCCGTTCACGCGGAATGATTACCGCCCTCCCTCTTCGTTCTCCAGGAGTCTTGGCCATGCAACAGCTCACCGATCGAGGCTGGCAGAAAATCAACGAATTGGCTCAACGCTATGGGGTCAGCACCGATGCCGTGATGGCGTTGCTCCAAGCGTTGATCAATGGCAACGGGACCATGGCGCAGTTCAACCACTGGGAGCTGGGCGGCGGGGGCCAGTGGATGCAGGGCGGCATGACCATGGTGGGCGATATGTTCAATTACGCCCTCAAGGCCAAGGTCGATGGCTTGTGTGCCGAGCTCTCTCAGCTCCTGACCCAGCAACCCTTCGTGCCTCGCCCCCGGAGCAGCCAGTCGCAGTCGCAGGGGGGACAGCAGCAGCAACAGCAGGGCGGCTCTGGCGGCGCCGGCCCGTTGGGCGGCGGCCCGGCGGTCAGTCTGTTCGTCCCCGCGACGCCGGGCAGTTCCGGCCATTGGTGGCCGGCGGACCTGGGCGTCCCAAGCGCGACCGGTTCCCAGAACAATATCCGCTACGCCTACTTCTCCGACGCGCGTCGGCTGGCCGTGGAGATCAATGGGCACGTGACCGTCTACGATACGCTCGACCATCAAATCGGCGGTGTCTCGCAGCAACAGGGGTCAGGAGCCTCGCTCACCTTCACCAGCCAGTATGGGACCGTCAGTGTTGCGAGCTTGCCCATCATCTCCTACGATGGCGTGGCCCGGAACGCCCCGGAGCAGGGGCCGGCGCAAGCCGACCCGAATCGTGCCGAGACGGCTCAGGAAACGGATATCTTCACTAAGATCGAGCGATTGGCCGAATTGCAGCGCAAGGGCATCCTTTCCCAGGAGGAATTTGCCGCCAAGAAGGCCGAGCTTCTCAGCAGGTTGTAAGAGACCTCCTTGGTTCGCAGGGTGGCCCGGACGACGGGCTCGTCCGGGTTTCGCGGAGCGACGCGAGGCCCCTGGGGAGCCCGGTCGGACCCTTCGGCCTTGCTCCATCCACGGCCTCTTGCGGCTTCGCCCCCCGGACAAGCCAGTCGTCCTACGGATGGAGGCGTTTATAGAGGTTGTGGGCATCCTCGTGTCCGTAGTTCACCGCGGCTTCCAGGTTCGACAGGGCTGCGGGCCGATCTCCCCGGGCCAAGTTGACCAGCGCTCGGTTGTAGTGGATCACCCCCAGGGCCTCACGTCCAGTTGCCGTAGCGAGCGCCTGTTCCAAGTCGGTGGCCGCATCAGCATAGCGACCTTTCATATAGTAAAGGATGCCACGATTGATGGCGGCATCGGTTAGCGTGCGATCAAGTTGCAGGGCGCGGGTGTAGTCGCAGAGGGCCTGAGTGGTGTGACCGAGCGCCTCATGGGCTAAAGCCCGGTTAAAGTAGCATTCGGCCGTCTCGGGGGCCAACGCGATACAGACGCGGAAGGCATTGATCGCGTCTTCGAACCGCCCGAGATGGTAGGCGCAAAGCCCCTGGTAAAAGTTCGGCCAGAAGTCCTGCGGCCGGAGATCGAGGGCAAGTTGGAACTCGTCGGCGGCGCGTGCGAGATTCCCGGACCGGAGGTAGGACCTCCCCAGGTCGCAATGCTCCCAGGCCGACTGCGGTGTCATCGTGGAGATAGGGGACGAGCCGGCCAGCCCGAGGGCCTCGGCGTAGGCCCGGCGAACACGGTCGAGGGCGGGACTCGGTCCGAGCAGGGCTTCCGCCTCGGCGAGCCAGTGGAGGGCCTCCCGGCGGGCCTCGTCGGCCTCGCCCTCGGGCGCCAGGCGGACGCGGAGGTCGGCCCAGACGGTGACGAAGTCGAGCAGATCGGTCCGGATGCTCCGCTCGACCTCGGGTTCGCGCCGGTCGTCGATCGACTGCGTGAGCAGGCCTCGGGCCGCCCAGATCGCTCGGCCGCGGCGGATGAGCGACCACGCCTCCTCGGAAGGTTTCGGCGCGAGGTTATACCGAAAGCGGATCAGGTCGGCGAGATGGTGGAGTTCCGCGGCCTTCCAGTCCCTGAGGACCAGGCCGAGTTCCTCGTCGAGCGCCCGCTTCAGCTTGGCGACGGCGGGGGTGGGCTCGGCGAGGGCCAAGCCGCGCCTCAGGGCGCGCGCGGCCTCGGAGTATTGATGGCGTTCCAGGTACTCCCGGCCGTTGCCCAGCGCGGCCTCGATGTCGTGGACGCGCTGGCGATAGGCGACCGAGAGGAGGGCCGCCGCCGCAAACGCGACGGCGGCCGACACCAGGAGGATCACGTTGCGGGGCAGCGCGGACGGCCGGCGGCGTCGCCACTTGCGCCAGCGCTCGATCAGGCTGCGGTTCGGGACACCGAGCAGCGGCAGGTGATTCAGGTGCCGCCGCAGGTCGGTCGCCAGGGCCGCCGCGTCGGGGTAGCGCTCGCGCGGGTCGGGGCGGAGGCACTGGTGGATGATGTCCGAGAGGCCCACGGAGACGTGCGGGTTGCGGCGGTGCAGCGGGAGCCAAGAGGCCCCGCCCGGCGCCGGTCCGGACCCGCCGAGCGCCTCGTCCAGCAGCACACCGAGGGAGTAAATGTCGGAGCGGCCATCCACGGCGTCGAGGACGGCCCGGCCCTCGCGTACCGCGGCCATCGCCGACCGCTGCTCGGGAGAGACGTATTCCGGCGTCCCGCCCAGCCGGGTGGGCATTGGTCCGTCGAGATCGATGGGCCCCCGCGCGACATGGAAGTCGAGGAGCATCGGCTGGCCATCGCCCGTCAGCAACACGTTGGAGGGCTTGATGTCCAGGTGCACCAGGCCGCGATCGTGGGCATATTGGAGGCCGTCGGCGAGGCAGGCACCGATCCAGCAGACTGCCTGGACGTAAGGGGCGCGGGCGAGGTACTGTCGGAACGGCCCCTGGGTGGGCAGGAAGATCGGCAAGGCCGCTTGGGTCTGGTCCAGTGCCTCGAGGATGTGCTTGCCGGTACGTCGGGCCGGGGGGCGATCCCGGAGCAGTTCGAGGACCCGGGCCAGGGTCGCACCGCCGAGGTAGGGCATGCACAGGACCCGCAGGTTTCGGGCGAGGAGCACCTGCTCGAAATAGAGTGGCACAATGTTCATATGTTGCAACAGTGCCAGAGACAGGTGCTCCTCCTGGCCGAAGGGGGTGACCTTCAGGACCACTGGCCGGTCGGCCAGCGAGGGCTGCGAGGCCAGGAAGATCCGCCCTGACGCACCTCGACCGAGCTCGGCCAGCAGCCGGAACCCGCCCAGGACCTCGCCCACTTCCGGGAAGGCGGCGGGGGCCGGGGCCGGCTGCATCAGGCGGTGGCAGTCGAGGAGAACTTCCAGCTCGGCCTGCCACTTCGGGAATCGGCGCACGATCTCGGCCGGATTGACCTCCAGCCCCGCTTCCTGGCGGAGGCAAACCTCCTCATAGATCAACCGGATCGCCGCCTCGTCGCCGAGTTCGGGATGGCGGGCCAGGAACTCCTCGGCCAGGGGTCGCTCCCCCCGACGCCACGCGGCCACTATCTCCTCGACCTGCTGCGTCGCGAGCGAGCCGGATCGGTCGAAGCCGGATCGCGCATCCGAGGTCCCGAGAGCCCGAAATCCGCCGCTATCTCCCTCCGGGGCGTGCAGGTGAGTGGCCATGATCGTGCTCTCAGCCAGTCGGCCCCGGCGCGGGGGATGACTCCCCCCGCGCGGCGGCCAAACGCCGCGCCAGGACGTAGAGGATGCGGCGTACGCTGCTCTCATGCAGCCCGGTCCGGGCCGCGATCTCGGCGAGCGGGAAGCCTTGCCGCTTGAGCTGGAGCAGCTCGCGATGGGCCGGGGGGCAAAGGTCCATCAGCATCTCCCACAGCTCATCGGCCTGCACGACCTCGCTGGGTCGCGGCTGATCCGACGGGAGTCGCCCTGGCTGCTCATCCCCGGAAAACGGCTGCTCGCGCTCGATCGCGCGGCTGTGTTGACGACATTGCTTGACGAAATGGTTGTACGTCACCTTGGCGAGGAACGCCCTCAGGTGGTCCCGGTCGGTGAACTGCCACCCCACCTCGCGGAAGCCTTTCAGGACATCGGCCCAGACCGACTGCACGACGTCCATCGAGTCGAACTTGGCGCGAAGCCTCGGCGTCAACCGTCGCCGCACCATCATGCGTAGAACAGGCTCGAAGGTCAGGAAGACCTTTTCCGCGGCGTCGGTCTCGCCGTTGGTCAGCTGCTCCAACAGGGTGTCGAGGGCATCGGCGTTCATGTCTCTCCCAGGCTCCAAGGGTCGGGCAGGCCGGGGAATCCATCGAGGTTTGCACCGACATCCGCTCCGGCCAAGGCGGCCTCGTCCTCCGGGGACCGCCCCAGCAACCTGAGGGCCACGTTCGAAGCGGCGAGCGCGACCGCCACCACCGTGACTTCGGTGAGCAGGTTCGTCAGCCCCCGGGAGTGCGACCGCCCTGCTCCGAGATCCTCGAATTGATCGAGGAACCGATCGATGGCGTGCTCCAAGGACGTCCGATCGAAGGGTAGGAAGTCGGTGAGCAGGTCGGACCTTCGCGGGGACGGGACCTCCACAAGGCCCGTGGCCTCATCCACGGACAGTCTGTCAGCCTTCGACTGCGCCCCGGTCCTGTGGATCCCGGCAACGGGGACGGGATCGAACGGACGACCTTCGGCTGACCGACTCCCGGAGATCGCCCTGGCGCGATCCGATGCCATCGGGCTCTCGGCGTTGCCCGCGACGACGGGCCCGCCATGCTGGATGCCGGCCGTGCCGCCGAGCGGTGCGGCGGCGGCAATGCCGATTGCGTTGCCGAGCGGAGCACCGTCCCCGGCGGCGATGCCGACCGCGACACCAGCAGTGATGGGGATGGCGACGGTCTCGGGAGAGGTCGCCTGATCCTTGGCAATGGCGACGGGGCCATCAGGAGCCGGGGCGCTCGGGCGGGTGACGGTCGAGACCAAATCCCGGGAAGATCGGTCACCTGGGCCGAATGGGCCGCCAATGGGGAGGCGGAGCCAGGGAGCGGTCGGGGTGAGTACGGAGACGATCGCGATCACAGGGCCGCCGTTGAAGCGGGGCGAAACAACCGGTCCGCCACCTGGTCCGCCGAACGGTCCGAAGTCCCTGGCGGCCGGGGCACCGGCCGGCGTGGAGACCTCGAAGAAGGCGCCCTCATGATCGATCTTTGCAACGGCCCCCCCAGGGCCCTCGACCGACCGTCCACCGGAGCCTTGAGCGATAGAACCATCCTGCGGCACAGGCATCCGTGCCCCGAGTGCAGTGGCGATGTCAGCCCCGGCTCCGAACTTGGCGAGGGGAGGCTGCGGAACCCAGGGTTGCCCCATGCCGCTCAA
>JBKOZB010000196.1:0-6208 GCA_046744225.1 Planctomycetota bacterium
GCTGGTCGGCGTTGGAGAAGAAGTGGAATGGTGTGTTACTGAACGGCCTGGAGGTGGTCCTGCAGTGCGCCCGACGGATGACCTGGAAGGGCCACCATCCCACCGTGGGGTGCCTTGACGGCGTGTATCCCGACGGCGTCCGGGTTGCGGCCAAGGAGATGAAGGCATACGAGGCACGACTGCAACGCTCAGCGACTCTGCCGAAGTATGACATTGTCATCAAGCCAGAGGTCGCAGATTTACAGGTAAAGTAAGTACTGCCGATCGCCTAAACGATCTGGAGCACCCCCATCATGCCGTTTTCCTCGTGGTGCATGATGTGGCAGTGGAAGACGGTTTTTCCCGTGAAGTCCGAGAAATGGATCAGGATCTGGACCTCCCCTTGCGCGGGCAGGACCACGGTGTCCTGGTAGCTGTGGGCGTCGTAAGGCTGCCCGTTGATCGAGATCACCTGGAAGGGGTCGGTGTGGAGGTGGAACGGGTGGTCCTCGTCGGTGGTGTTGATGATCGTCCACTCCTGAGTCGTGCCGAGCCGCGCGACCTCGTCGACCCGGTTCGGATCGAACTGTTTACCGTTGATATAGAACTGTTCCTTGTCCGGGTCCGGGTCCTCGGAGAAGACCAAGGTGTTGGACGCGGCGATCGGGTCGCGCCGGAGGTCGTGGAACGGTTCGATGCGCTGCGGAAGAGGTGCCGGCCGCTCGGGCTTGCCCTGGGTGACGATGGTCGTCAGGACATCGTCGGGATAATCGTCGCCGCCGGGGCCGGTGCCGGAGGCGAGGGTGCGAAGCTGGGAGATGCCGGCCGTCCCGGCCTGGACGAGCACGTCGTACCGCTTCCCGGGCGGCATTCTCAGGTCGTTGGCGGTCCAGACCGAGTCGACCGGGTGGCCGTCCTCGGCGATCACGTGGAAGGCGTTGCCGTCGAGGTGGAGGTCGTAAAAGATGTCGGCGCCGACGTTGGCCAGGTGCCAGAGTTGCGTCTCGCCGGGCCGCATCGTCAAGACCGGGTCGATCTGGCCGTTGACCGTGCGGGTCGTCGGCGCGTCGCTGTCGATGTCCGACGAGACGATCTCGCCCCGGTCGTCCACCTGAAAGTCCTTCAGGTCGAAGGTGTGCTCGGTGACGTGCCGAAGCCCCGGGGGCAAGAGCTGCTTCAGCCCGTCGACGATGATCGCGCCTGACATCCCGCCGAAGACCTGCTCCTCCCCGCGCATCATGTCGTGCGAGTGATACCAGTAGGTTCCGGACGGGTGGTCCTTGGGGATGGGGACGACATAGCGGAAGCTCTGTCCCGGCGGGATCGACAGGAAGACGTTGTCAGCATTGCCCGACGGCGAAACGTGCAGGCCGTGGAAGTGGAGGTTCGTCGTCTCATTCAGGTGGTTGACTAGGTTCACGATGATCGTGTCGCCGGGACGGACCCGGAGTGTGGGCCCGACATAGGAACCGTTGTAGACCCGTCCCACGACCGGAATCCCGCCGATCATCACGGCCTGCTCGCTGGCGACGAGCGTCACCTTGAGGACATGGTTGTGGCTCACGAGTTGGGGCGGATCTTGGAACGGCTGCCCCCACTGATAATAGCCCTGGCTGTCGTCCGGGAGCTGCTCCAGGACGCCGGGCGGCGGTGGTGATGTGTCCGTGCCCCCCGCCGTGACGCTGAGCAAGCTCCGACCTTCCAGGGGTTCGACCCCGACCGCGGCCGACCGGCGCGGCCTCCAAAGGGCGGGCCGGCGGTCGATCGCGGCGAGGCGGATCGGTGCGAACCTCATCGCGTCTCCTCCTCTCAGTACGCGTCGCCCGAGATGACCTCGCCACCCGCCCGCGTCGCCAACGCTTGGAACACGCGTCCGGCCGGGGAATAAATCGGGTTGCCATTGGAATCAGTGCCCGCGTCAGCGGGGATGCTCTTGAGGAAATGGACCGAACCGTCGGCGAAGAGGAAGTTCGCGCCGCCGGGATGGAAGCTCGAACAATCGTCGAGGCCCCCGTCCGGGTCGGCGTTCGCGTTGATCAGGTGGCAATGGGCCTGGACCATCGTGGCCGCCGGGGAGTAGAGCGGCTCCCCCGGCGGCGGCGGCGGGTTGCGGTTGGAGGGTCCTCGGGGAATCACCCCCTTGGTGACCGCCCCGGCCCACAGGCCGCTCGCATTCGACCACGCCCGTTCCACCACGGCGATGGTCTGACTGGTTCCGTCGGTGATGTCGGCCATCCGGATGCGACTGTTGCGGAACATGACGCCCTTGCCCAGGCCCAGGCCGTCGTCATTAATCCCCGTGGCCGTGTCGGTCTCGTCGCCTCCGACACAAGCCGCATAGCTCGACGGTGCCGCGGTCGCCAGCACGTTCCACTGTGTCGGGGGCAACGAGACCGACGCGGCGTCGGTGACCTGGAACGGCCCGCTCGTCGGGTCGGACGGACAGAGATAAGTGGTGATCGTCGTCCGGATGACGGTCGTGTTCTGCGGGGCTTCGACCGCCAGGCTGAAGTTCACCGCGTTGAAGAGCGCGGACTGCTCGAGCTGGGGCAGGATCATCGTCCCCCAGGCCCAGCCCGGTGTGGTGTCGGTTGCCCCGTCGACCTTCAACGGGGCGACCGACAATGGACTCCTGGCGGCGTAGCCCATGGGGAATGACCCGACGGCATCGTGGTAGTTGTGGAGGGCGAGCCCGATTTGCTTCAGGTTGTTGACACATTGGACCCTCCGCGCCGCCTCGCGCGCCGCCTGAACCGCCGGAAGCAACAATCCGATCAGGATCGCGATGATTGCGATCACGACCAACAGCTCGATCAGGGTGAAGCCGCGATGGCGAAGAGTCCGCATGCGTGTGCTCCTTAGTGTTGATTTTGAGACTCATTCTCAACAAAAGGCCTTATCTTGGTCGTCGCGCAGCTGGTTGTCAAGGCACTGGAGGTGATTGGATTGATTTTTTCGAGAACGATTCCGACGGTTACTCTGGTTGAAATTAAGACCCGATCTCAATTCGAACGAACGCGAGCATTTTTTGCGACGCTCGCCTGCGGTTTGGGGCTGTGTTTTGGAAAACGAATGTTCGGCGGATCAGGCCGTGCTAGACTGATGTCGAGCGTGCCGGGGCGAGGTGGCCCTGGGCACGCGCTGGCTTCGAGGCCCGGAGCGGTGGTGGAGAGCCCATGCTGGCCAAGCTCGCGTCGTACACCCTGATCGGGATCGAGGCCGCGCCAGTCGAGGTGGAGGTCGATGTCTCGTCGGCGGCGATGCCCAAGACGTTGCTGGTCGGGCTGGCCGAGGCGGCGGTCCGCGAGAGCACGCACCGAGTCGAGCGTGCCCTGGTTAACTCGGGCTATCACCGGCCAATCGATCGGGTCGTGATCAACCTTGCCCCGGCGGATCTCAAAAAGGATGCCGGCGGGTTCGACCTGCCGATCGCGCTCGGGCTCTTGATGGGGAGCGGGCAGCTCGCCTGCGAGCGGCGCGGGCAGTTCGCGGTGGTCGGAGAACTGGCGCTGACGGGCGAGACGCGGCCGATCAAGGGGGTGCTGGCGATGGCCCTGGCCGCGGCCGCCGAGGGCCGGGAGGGGCTGCTCGTCCCCGCCGCCAACGCCGACGAGGCGGCGGTCGTCGAGGGGATTGCCATCTATCCGATTGGCAGCCTCGCGGAGGCTGTCGGGTTCCTCGCAGGCGCGCTCGACATGGAGTCGAAGTTGGTCGACCTGGAGGACGTCTTCCGCCAGAGCTTGCATTACGAAGAAGACTTCGTCGACGTAAAGGGTCAGGACTACGCCAAGCGGGCCCTGCTGATCGCGGCCTCGGGCGGGCATAACGTCCTGATGATCGGCCCGCCGGGCTCGGGCAAGACGCTCCTGGCCAAGCGTCTGCCGACGATCATGCCGCCGCTGACCCCGGCCGAGAGCCTGGAGACGACGCGGATCTACAGCGCCATGGGCCTGCTCCGACCCGGCCAGCCGCTGATGGCCCAGCGACCGTTCCGGCACCCGCACCACTCGGTCAGCGACGCCGGCCTGGTTGGTGGCGGCAGCACGCCCCAGCCGGGCGAGATCAGCCTGGCGCACAAGGGGGTCCTGTTCCTGGATGAGCTCCCCGAGTTCAACCGCAAGACGCTCGAAGTGCTCCGCCAGCCGCTCGAAGAGGGAGCCGTCACGATCAGCCGGGCGTTGCGGAGCACGGCCTTCCCGGCCGACTTTATCCTGGTCGCCGCGATGAACCCGTGCCCCTGTGGCTATCGCTCCGACCCCCGCCGCGCCTGCACCTGCACGCCGCCGCAGGTCGAGAAGTACCTGAGCCGGATCTCCGGCCCGCTCCTGGACCGGATCGACCTGCACGTCGAGGTCCCCGCCGTCCCGTTCACGCAGTTGGCCGAGACGCCCCCCGGCCCGACCTCGGCCGACCTGCTCGGCACCGTGCTCCAGGCCCGCGTCCGCCAGGCCGACCGCTTCGGCGCCAAGGGCCCCGGCGTCAACGGCCGGATGACCCCGCGCCAGGTGCGCAAGTATTGCCCGCTCAAGCCCGAGTCGCTGAGCCTGCTCAAGGCCGCGATGGAAGAACTCGGCCTCTCGGCCCGCGCCCACGACAAGGTCTTACGCGTGGCGCGAACCATGGCCGACCTCGAAGGGACCGACGACATCCAGCCCCAGCACGTCGCCGAGGCCGTCGGCTACCGCTCGCTCGATCGGAGTGTGTGGATGTAACACTTTGAGCGAATCGTGATGATGATCGCTATTCAAGCGAATGTTAGACTTAAGGTCAGGGAGCGAGTCGTTGAATGCCCTACGACGTGCGATCCTCGAACGAGGCTGTCGAGCAACTGAAGAAGCTGCGGGCTTTCGACCCGCCATCCTGGATCAGATTGAATAGGTGTTACGTGTCAATCTGATGATGGAAAGAAGGTGCGAGTCAAGCGCCTCCGCCAGCCCGCACCGACCCAGTATCGCCTTCGCGTCGGAGAGTTCCGGGTTTTTTGCGACGTGGACCAAGAAACCGTCCTCATCATTCAGGTCCTCAGCAAGCAGAATTCGATCGACTACCTCGGAGGATCGTCATGACCGTACAGCCTGTCAGTGACCCGAACACACCGATCGGCGAGATCCTCAAGGCCGCAGGCTCCGACGGCATCGTGCTCGAATCCGAGGGCCAAGGGCGCTATGCCCTGATTCCCCTCGATGAGGACTTGATCGATTACCTCATCGAGCGGAGCCCGAAGTTCCTCGCCGCATGCCGTGAGATCCGCAAGCGCATGGACGCTGGCCAGTTCCAAACTCATGAGGAGGTCAGGAGGCGACTGGTGGGCGAATGACTCAAGAGGATTCGTCCTCCCAGCCCGCTGCGGCTCGGACGACATCCCGCCCCAGCACGTCCCCATGAACACCATCAGCCCCGAACTCCGTCAGGCCATTGGGCAGGCGGGCGATGAGCCCGTTCGGCTGGAAGATCCCGAGAGGCAGACCGTCTCTCTCCTCGTCCGAGAGGACGTTTTTCGACGGATGCAGGCACTCAGGGAGAGCGACGATGGTGAATTGACGGCCGAAGAATAGCATGCCCTGCTCTCCGATCTCGGCAAGAGCGTCGGCTGGGACAATCCCGCGATGGTAGATCAGAGCGCATCGAGCTGACGGATGATCTCGGCGTCGTCGGGGTATTCGCCGCTGGCCTGGGCCTGACGGAACTTCGCCTCAAACTCTCGGATCTTGGGAGTGGCCGAGACCCGCGCAAGCGAGCTCAGATGGTCGATGAACAGCTTGCCCTCCAGGTGGTCGGTCTCGTGCTGGATGGCCCGGCTATAGAGGTCTTCGGCATCGAGCTCGACCGGGTTGCCCGCCAGGTCGAAAGCCTGCACCTTGATTTTTTTGGCACGCCGGACCTTGCCGTAAAGGCCGGGGAAACTGAGGCAGCCTTCCTCGTCTTCGATCGAGGAGTGCCGCTTGACGATCTCGGGGTTCATGAAGACCTGCTCCTGGTCTTTCTGCTCGGGATCGGCCGTCAGGTTCAGAATGAAAAAGCGGTACGGGAAAGCCACCTGGTTCGCTGCCAGGCCGATCCCGCGCGCCTCGTACATCAGGTCGAACATCGCGCGGACCTTCGACCGCAGATCGTCATCGATCCGAGTTACGGGGCGGGATGGATAGCGAAGTGCCGGATGAGGATAGGAAACGATCCGCAGCACGAGGGAACTCCGGGGCCAGGGGTCGGTAATCTTCCTGCATTGTAA
>JBKOZB010000073.1:0-3352 GCA_046744225.1 Planctomycetota bacterium
CGCCTCCCGGGACGAGGCCTTCCCGCCGGAGCGGGCGCGTCGGATCGCCGAGCGGCGGGAGGTGCACCACCCACCGAAGCCCGGCAGTTAGCTGACCAGAGCGGAGATCGAACGGAGCGCCCTGAGTCGGCAGGGCCTAGACCGGCGGATCGGAACGCGGGGGGAGTGGCGGAGCGCGGTCGCCGCCTGGGAGGGGCTGAGGAACGAGCGGGGCGTCGTGATCCGTTGGCAGTTCACCACGGACGACGCCCGCATCAAGCTCCGACGGCGCAGGCCGAGGTGCGGATCACCGGGCCGAAGGCGAAGCGTGGGCGCTTCGGTACGATCAATCCCCGGACCGGACATCGGGTGGTCCTCCGGCGGTGGCGGTCGCGTTAGGGGGACTTTCAGGCCTTCCTGAAGCTGCTCCGTCAACGTGACAGGGGCCGGTCGATCTACCTCCTGCTGGACCGGGCCCCCTGCCATGAGGCGGCCAAGAGCCAAGCGTTGGCGGCCCGGTTGGGGATCGAACTGGTCGGGCTGCCCAAGCAGTGCTCGGAGCTCAATGCGAGGGATCACCTGTGGCGATTCCTGAAGGCGGACGTCTCGGCCAACTGGCAGTGGGCCACCATCGATGAGCATGCGGAGCAGGCCGAGAAATGGGTCCTCGGCCTGAGCAACCGGGAGGCACTTCGCAAAGCGGGCATCCTGTCGAAGAACTTCTGGTTGAGGAATTTGTGAAAAGACTTTTGGCTACCCACTTAGCGTTGTAGAAGTAACTGGCGGTATCGTCATCGCGAAGGATGACCGCAACGCGTCCGCCCTGGCGATGCGCGATGAAGTCGGGATGAGGCACGGACAGTTCCCGGCCATCGGCCATGTGGATCACGAACAGCTGGAACGCGTGGTATGGATCAATTGAGAGAGTTGATTGGTCATCATGCCTGCTGACGTGCCTCCTTGGTGTCGATCCTGGGGAACAGGGGGGTCGGCTTGCCGCCCGAGAGCGGGGCCGTCACCCTGAGCGCGCGGCCGGCCAGGGGCGTCGCCGCATCGTCGAAGCCGACCCGGTCCCAGCCGCGGGTCAGCTCGAAGTCGAAGGCGCGGTAGAACGTCTCGGCCGTCCGGGGGAGGAACGGCTTGATCAGGATTGCGACCACCCGGAGCGCTTCGGCCAAGTTCCAGAGCACCGCCTCGCAGGCGGTGCGGTCGGTCTTGGCGAGGTTAAACGGCTTGGTCACCTCGATGTAGCGGTTCGAGGCGCCGAGGACGTCGAGCCAGATCCGCTGGAGGGCGACGTTGTACTCGAAACCCTCGATCAGCCGGCGGAGGTCGGCCACCAAGGCGGTCAGGTCGAGCCCGGCGCGCCAGGCGGTCGGGTCGCTCGCGGCCGAGGCCGAGAGCTGGCCGCCGAAGTACCGGACGCACATCGAAAGCGTCCGGCTGTAGAGGTTCCCCAGGTTATCGGCGAGGTCGGCGTTGTAGACCTCGGCGAACCGCTCCTCACTGAAGTTGCCGTCGCCGCCGAATGGGCACTCCTTCATAAAGTAATAACGGAATGCATCGGCGCCGTGGACGCGGAAGACGTCCATCGGGTCGATCGCGGTCCCGGCCGACTTGCTGATCTTGGCCCCCTTGTTGTACACGAACCCGTGCGCGAAGACGCGCCGGGGCAGCGGCAGCCCGGCTGACATCAGCATGGCCGGCCAGAGGGCGCAGTGGAACCGGGTGATGTCTTTGCCGATGACGTGGACCTCGGCCGGCCAGAGCGCGCGGAACCGCTCGTCGTCGGTTCCGTAGCCAATCGCCGTGATGTAGTTCAACAGGGCGTCGAACCAGACGTAGATGGTCTGCTCGGGGTCGAACGGGACGGGGATGCCCCAGGTGAACCCTTTACGCGTGATCGAGACGTCTTGCAGACCCGACTGCACGAGGTTCATGATCTCGTTGCGCCGGCTTTCCGGCTGGATGAAGTCGAGGTGGGCCTCGTAGTGGGCGAGCAAGCGGTCGCCGAAGGCCGAGAGGCGGAAGAAGTAATTCTCCTCCTCGACTTGGCGGAGCGGCGTGTTCGGGTGGTTCGGGCAGCGGCCCTCGACGAGGTCCTTCTCGGTTTTGAACTCCTCGCAGCCGTCGCAGTAGAGGCAGACGTAAGGCTTCTTGTAGATGTCGCCCGCGTCGCGGACGGCCTGGATGAACTTCTGGCAGCCGGAGTGATGGCGGGGCTCGCTGGTCTGGATGAAGTCGTCGAACGAGACTTCGAGCGCGGACCAGACCTCGCGGAACTGGCGGGCCATATCATCGACGTACGGCTTGGGCGCGACGCTGAGTTCCGCGGCGCGCTGCGAGACCTTGATCGTGTTCTCGTCGTTGCCCATCAGGAAGTGGACGGCGTACCCATCCATCCGGCGGAACCGGGCCTGGACGTCGGCCCCGATCTTCTCGAAGGCCGTGCCGATGTGTGGCCGGCTGTTGGGATAATCGATCGCCGTGGTGAGGAAGAACCGCTTCCCATCGCTCATCGTCGAAGACCCTTGCCCTTCGGACCCGAGGTCGGCATCGCCCATCCGGAGCAACGCCGCGTCCTGGGCCTCCTCATCCAGGACACGAGCCGGACGCGGGGCGTTCACCCCTTCTCAGCCAGTGTACCAGATCCCCGCCCCGAGGACACCCAGGCCGAGCCAACCTCGCGACCTCGCTGCATTGAATGGAAGGAAATCTTTGGGGGCTCCTGTCGGGGATCTGGTGGTCACACCTCGACTCCTTGTCAGGGGGAACGACCCTCCCATGTCTGTCGTGAGACGCGAAGCGGGGCACCGGGTACCCGACATCAGCCACGGGCAAAAACCGGCCCCTTCCCTCCCGAAACGAGGGCCCCGGTTCCGGGAGGCGGAGATGCTCAGGAACTGAGAAAGAACAGGGAACGACCACCCCGAAACCCGAGGGCCCGTTCTGGCAGGCGGCTGACGGCGACGGGGGCCACCCGCCACGTCCCCACCCGAGAGCGGCGACGCCCCGAACGGGGCACCTGCCGAGACACGGGCCGACTCGCGTCCGCGACGCCGCCGGCGTGGAGCCGGGGCGGCGGCCAGTGCCGGGGGAAGGGACGTCGGCTGAGGTCCTTGCCGGAGGCGGATCGGGCGCGTCGAGGAGCCAAGCTTGACTCATGCGGGGTTCCGGGTGGTGTTTGGTCCGGGGAACGGGGCCGGCACGAACATTCCAGCCTCCCTTATGTTATCATCCCCATCGCTCGGCGGTCGGGCCACCAATTCCGCGCGAGAACCCCCGCTTTTCCAACTCCACTCCCTATCGGCCCCGGGATCGGGGGGAGAGGGCCAGGGTTCCGGAAGCCCGAGGAGGGATCGGACGCCAGGAC
>JBKOZB010000017.1:0-4633 GCA_046744225.1 Planctomycetota bacterium
GGCTGAAGCGGGTCACAGGTCGCGATCAAGAAAGGGGTTAGAGAAACGTGAACAGAATCCGCACTTCGGCTCTTATAACGGCCTAAAAGCCCGGATAATCGTCACAAGGCGACCGCGCCGGCGGTCTCGGGATTAATGGGAAGAGAGAACGGGGCGCGATCGATCGGGTTCGGCCCTGTTGCCGGGCGGGTGGGACGTGTAAGGTAAAGGCGAGACGTGGCGGGTCGGGTCGCTTGAAGTCCGCCCCGCGTCGGGGTGAGTTGACGCTTCGGCAAGACCGGAGGTAGCATCATGCTCACGGTAGGAGATCGAGTCGCTGGCCAGGGAGAGGGCTGGACGCGGCGGGACTTCTTGCGGGTTGGCGGGCTGGGGGCGCTGGGATTGACCAGGGCCAACCTGGGCCCGCTGTCGGCGGCGACGTCGGGGGGCGATCGCGCCGTGATCCTCCTGATGCTCGTGGGAGGACCGAGCCAGCTCGAGACCTGGGACCCGAAGCCGGACGCGCCCGCCGAGATCCGCGGCCCGTTCCGTTCGATCGCCACGAACGTGGCGGGCGTCCGGATCAACGAGCATCTGCCCCGGCTGGCCCGGCGCATGGATCGACTGGTCGTGATCCGCTCGATGCGTCACGATGCGGCGCCGATTCACGAGACCGGATTCCAGATGCTCCAGACCGGTCGGCTCTGCCGGCTTGGCAGCGAGGCGCCGCACGTCGGCTCGGTCGTCGCCCGCCTGCGCGGGGCGAAGAACGACCTCCCCCCCTTCGTGGTGCTCCCCGGTCCGATCGCCAATACAGGGGTCGGGGTTTCCCACGGCCAGTCGGCCGGGAGGCTGGGAGCGGCCTTCGAGCCCTTCCACCTCCCGGCCGACCCCGACGCGGCCGGCTATGACGCCAGTCGTCTCTTCGACCGCGCCCAGCGCTTCCTCGACGAGGCCCCGGACCTGTCGGATTCCGCGACCGCCACGGCCGAGCGGCTCCTGTCGCGGCAGGCCAGGGGGGCCTTCGAGTTGGGCGCCGAGCGGGAGGGCACGCGCGACACCTACGGCCGGAACACATTCGGCCAGAGCTGCCTGCTGGCCCGCCGGCTGGTCGAGGCCGGGGTCCGGCTGGTCACGGTCAACATGTTCGCGACGGTCTTCAACCAGGTGACCTGGGACTGCCACGGCGGCCGGCCGTTCAGCACCCTGGACGACTACGCGCGCGAGCTGCTCCCAACCTTCGACCGGGCATTCTCGGCCCTGATCGACGACCTCGCCCAGCGCGGGCTCCTCGACTCGACGCTCATCGTGGCGAGCGGCGAGTTCGGCCGCACTCCAAAGCTCAATGCCGCGGGGGGCCGCGACCACTGGCCGGACGTCTGGAGCCTGGCGATGGCCGGAGGCGGCACCCGCGGGGGCCAGGTCATCGGGGCCAGCGACGCCCACGCGGCCGGTCCCGCCGACCGGCCCGTCCGTCCCGCCGAGCTGCTCGCCACCATCTACCGGAGCCTGGGACTCGACCCGGCGCAACGCGTGATGCTGGCCGATGGGAGCCAACTTTCCCTGGTCGAAGGCGTCGAGCCGGTCGCCGAGGTGTTCACATGAATTCAATTGTCATACCGATCCTGGAAAAGACCAGCGCGAGTCGTGGTCTCCTTGGTAGGACAGACTTCAGTCTGTCCAGAATTCCATCCTTTGAGTCTGGACAGACTGAAGTCTGTCCTACCCATTAAGGACACCCGCGCACGTCCTTTCCGTGATTACTTTGCGGCGGCTTGCGCGTTCGTGCTCGGCTTGAAGCCCGGCGCCGCCACGATCGTCTCCAAGGGTTGGCCGTCGGCCAAATTCCAGAGGCGGATCTCGCCGTCCCAGCTCCCCGAGGCGACGGTTCTACCGTCGGGCGCGAGCGCAACGGAGTAGACCCAGTCGGTGTGTCCCTGCAAGGCGCGGACCTGCGCGCCGGTGGCGGGGTTGAAGACGCGGATGGCCTTGTCCGAGCTGCAAGCGACCAGTTCCTTGCCATCGGCCGTGTACTGGAGCCGGAAGACTGGCCCGCCGAAGCCGCCGATAGTGCGGACCTGCTTGCCGTCCTCGTCGGGGTTCCAAACCCGGATCTGGTTGTCCTCGCCGCCGGTCGTCACGGTCTTGCCGTCGGGGCTGAACGCGACGGTGTAGACCGTCTGGGCGTGGCCGGGGAAGGTGAGGAGCGACTCCTTCTTGGCCACGTCGAAGAGCTTGCTCGTCTTGTCGCGGCTGGCGCTGGCGAGCCGCTTGCCGTCGGGGCTGAAGGCCAGGTCGAAGACCCAGTCGGCGTGGTCCTCGATCAAGGCCAGCTCCTTGCCCGACTCGGTCTCCCAGACGCGGATGGCCCGGTCGGCCCCGGCGGCGGCCACGAGCTTGCTATCGGGGCCGAAGGCGACAGCGAAGACGCAATCGGTGCTCTCGAGCAGGTCGCGGACGGGCTTCCCGCCCCCATTCGGCTCGGCGATCCAGAGATGGACCGAGCCGAACTGGCCGGGGTCGCCGCTCGCCGTCGCGAGCCACTTGCCGTCGGGGCTGTAGGCGATGTCGTAGACCCGCTCGGCCAGCCCGCGCAGGCGGCGGTCGAGCACTCCGTCGGCCGTCTTCCAGAGGTTGATCTCATGATAACCCGAGGAGGCGACCTCCGTGCCGTCGGGGCCGAACGCCAAGGCCGTGATCGGCACGGTGACGGGGTACGACTCGGGGATCACGACCGGCGTGTTCTTGCGCAGGACGGTGGTCCAGTCCTCGGCCGGGCTGCCGCCGTCGTACTGGGCCCCTTCCTTGACCCAGCGCTCGATGAGGGCGATCTTCTCGGGCGAGAGCGGGTCCTGCTTGTAAGGCATCCGGGGCTCGCCGTCGGGCCGGATCAGCTCGACCAGCAGGCTCGCGTCCGGGTCGCCCGGCTCGAGCGTGATCCTTTCGCCCTGCTGTCCCCCCTTCGCCAGTTGGGCGAAGGTGGTCAAGATGTACTTGCTTTCCGACTTCTTCGAGTTGTGGCAGGCGATGCAGTTCTGGACCAGGATCGGCGCGACGTCTTTGAGGAAACTGACGGCCCCCGTCGTCGCAGCGCTCGCTTTTTCCTCGGCAGCCTCGGCCTCATTTTTCTTCGCCTCGTCCCCAGAGGCGGGTGCGATGGCGGCCAGCACGAGCGCGGCGGCCAGGCTGATCGGACGAATTCGGCACATCAAGAGGATCCTCCTGGGCCTCATTTCGCCGGCAGCACCTTGACGGCGAGCGGAAGCGGGGGCATCGGGTAATCTTTCTTGTTGACCTGGAAGGCGAGCGCGACGCGCACGCTGGCGGTTGCCGCGGCGGCGTTCGGTTCGGCGTCGATCTTGACGCTGAACTCGGACTGGTCGGAGGCGACCGTGATCGGTGAAGTGGACCCCTGAAACTGGACCACTCGGGATGGTAAACTGGCGGCGGCACGGGTGGCTGGGGTTGCGGGACGCAACCTCGGTCCCCCAGCGCCGGGGTCGCTGATGCGACCCTAGCCACCCGGACGGCCCCACCAAGACCGGGAACTGAGGGAATCCGCAATCCTTATCCTTACGGCGGCTACGCCGGGTGGGACCGACTTCCGTCGGCCCAGTCTTCCGTTTGTCGTGAGTCTGGACTGATTTCCGTCGGTCCCACCCATCCGAGTCTCCCGCGCCCTTTCTTTCTGTGATCAGCCTTCTGGGAGGACCGTCCTTGTTCGCAGGACCCATCATTGCCCGGGAGGTGCTGACCGCCCCCCGGCCGCTCCGGTTCTACGTGGCGCGGGCGTCGTACGTCGGGCTCCTCTTCATCCTGATGTGGACGGCCTGGCAAGTCCTGATCGGCTTCCGCGAGGTGCGCGAGTTCGGCCTCATCGCCCGGTTCGGCGGCATCCTGTTTCAGATCTTCGTGCTGGTGCAACTGACGCTCATGCTCTTCTTCGCGCCGTTGGCCGCGGCGACGGCCGTGGCGCACGAGAAGGACCGCCGCACGTTCATCCTGCTGCTGATGACCGACCTGTCCGACCTGGAGATCGTCCTGGGCAAGCTGACGGCCAGCCTGCTCCAGGTCGGCACGCTCCTGGCCACGGCCGCGCCGGTCTTCTTCTTGACGATGCTCCTGGGGAGCATCGCGCCCGGCCAGGTCGTCGAGGTCCTGGGCGTGACCGCCGCGGCCGGCCTGGCCGGCGGCGCGCTCGGCCTGCTCGTGGCCCTCGGGCGCGACCGGACGTTCCAGTCACTCGCGCTGACGGTCCTGCTCATGGTCCTGGCGCTGGCCGGCGTCGAGGCGCTCGGCTTCGCGCTGCCCGAGGTCCGCCTCAATGGCGTGCCGCTCACCTCGGCGCTCAACCCCTATCGAACGATCCTCGCAGTGATCGTGCCCGCGTCGGGGTCGGTCGGCGCCCTGACGCATCCGAGCCTGATCTTCATCTTGATCGCGCTCGCAATCGCCCTGGTCTTGCTGACCATCGGCGTCGTGAAGCTCCGCGCCTGGAACCCCGACAAGAACGAGCCGCGCGAGCAGCGGGAGGGCGAGGGCGAGGAAGCGCTGGTCGAGTCCCTAATCGAGGTGAATGAGGTCGCCGAGCCGACCCTGATGGGTGTCGCCACCGCCTCGTCGGCTTCGACTCCTCCGCGCTTCGAGCCGAGCC
>JBKOZB010000084.1:0-2764 GCA_046744225.1 Planctomycetota bacterium
TACCGGAAACTTGCTGAGATGTATTGGGCGCTCGCGCTCGGCGAGGAACCTGATCGCGCTCAGCCTTTAAAAACGAACGTCAAAAGGAGCGCGACATGACCACCTATCCCATGGAGTTTCACAGACGTTTGGAGCAGAAGTGGGCAAGTCGCATCGACCAGGTACTCACCATCACGGGCACCGCGACCCCACCGCGAGATCCCAACGATGACGTTGATGACGAGCATGAAGACGAAGAGGACGAAGACCTGCCCGACGAGCCGGCCGTCGTCCGCGAACCTGATGAAGACTAGCGGCCACGGGACCGCTATCGCACCGCCTAACACGCCCGTGCTCCACCGCGAGAGTCAGGACGTCCGAGAGATAGACCTGCATTTCGCAGAATTTTAATGACCTCCGCACCCGTGCTGCCCATTCAGATTGGATTGAGCATCCTTGGCGAGGTCCGCGCGGAGCTCACGGGTTCCCGTCGCGGAACGCTTTCCCGCATCGAATATGGAAAATTGAAACGAAATCACGCGTGTTTCGTTAATTTGATTAGGTAGCAAAGTCGCCCTAGCTCAAGGGGGTAAGATAATGCTTCACCTCACCATCGCAGCTGATCGAATCGACTGCTGGATACGCCGGCATCTCGTTCCCTGAGACGCTCCAAGCAACGTGAATGGCGCCCGCGACCGATACGTTGGGCTTCACGCGATTGGGAAATCGTTAAGGGACCAATATGATTCGCTCGCGGCGCCCGTCCCTCCGCCTCTCGCGGCACTCGTCAAACAACTCGACGAGGCGCGCCAGTGATGCCCTCCCGCCGGGCCATGTAGAGTCGAGGACAGGCGCGGTGGCTTGGGCCGTATGGCGACACTCCGTTTCCTGTCCCCGCTCATCAAACCGGACATGCCGATTTCCGGCATCCGGCTTTCCGACCAGCTTCATCGTGAGGCACACGGAGAAAAGCTCTGGCCGCAAGCGTCCTCTGCGCGGCGGCTTTCCTCCTTCGCCTTACGATACAGCTTTCTGTGAAGGGTCCGGGTCTTTTCCGGTATTGTAAGGCTCATCGCCAATCACCTTCCCCTCACCATCTTCGAAAGCGCGCTATCTCGGGCTCTGCCGGGCCGCCGACCTCGACAAGAGCCACGAGGCGGCGGGCGCGCTCATAAACGCTAATCTGAGCATGGCCATCCTGGTCTCCGTCGTCCACTCTGTCGCGATGATCGTGGCGGGCGGATTCTTAGCGTGGCTGCCGAGCAGCGCGATGAGTTCGCGCCTTTTTGTATGACGGGAAACGCGCCTTTTTGTATGACGGGAAAAGAGCATTGTGAGGGGTCGAGCGCGTCGGCCTCAGTCTTAAATCCCGTGATGTGTTCCTGCTGCCCGCCTGG
Organism: Planctomycetota bacterium; assembly: GCA_046744225.1. Lineage (GTDB taxonomy): Bacteria > Planctomycetota > Planctomycetia > Isosphaerales > Isosphaeraceae > JBKOZB01. Next base: position 1,377 of record JBKOZB010000084.1, read on the forward strand.
GTAAGTGCCCAGCACGTGCCACTGAGTCCCGACCTTGACAGGCTCGGCGGCGAGCCGTGATTTCGCCTGTTGGTTTCGCCATTTACCTCGGAACATTCAGTTGTCCTGCTTGGTTATCGCACATTACCGGCAGCAGACCCAATCAGGCCGACTCGAAGGGAACCCTCGCCCTGTTCACCCCGACACAGGAGATTGCTTTGGCGCCGGAGCCGTTACTCACTTTCACCTGTCCAAAGACGAAGGATCGAACGCCCACGCGCGTCGAGGCGGATGCGCGAACCCTACGCGCGTCTTGGAAATCCAAGCTGCTGGTCAAATGCCCATCCTGCGGCGGGGTGCACGAAATTTCCGTGCGTGATGCGTATCTCAATGGCGCCGTTGATGTTGTGGGTCGACCGGAGCGGCAACGCGTCAGCGCAAAAGGAAGCCCGGATAGTCACCGGGTCCGATCCTCTTCCGCCTCCCGCTTCACTGCGGCGCAGGCAGGATTCTTCGTCTTGAGCCAATTGAGCGAGCGCCCCGAGCGATAGGTGGAATCGGTAGGCAGGCCTCGCCATCCCGGTCGGCGGCGCCTCGCTAGATGGCCCTGACCCAGCCGACGGCGTCCTGTAGGGCCCCATTGATATACGTTTCGCGCACGGAAATTTCGTGCATCTCGCCGCAGTGGGGGCAACTGAGTTTCAGCGTTGCGTTCCAGGATGCGCGGAGGCTTTGCACGTCCGTCCCAATGCCAGTCGGTGCTCGCTGATTGGTCTTTGGGCAGTTGAAAAGAAGCGAGGCCATAATGGGACTCCCCAGTAGATTAACAGGTGGGAGCGAGACCAGGCTCTCAGCCACTGACGGCTGGAGTCGCTGCCGGCGTCGCCTCCCTGGCGAATTGTCAAATAGATGGGGCTTGCTGTCTGCCCGGAACCGGGCATATGCGGAGGGATTGTAGAAGCTGCGGGGTATTATATCCGCGGTTGCCGGCGAGCACCTTCAGCAGCATGGACTTACCTGCGCCGTTGGGGCCGACGACGGCGACCGAACCGGTTCCTCCCCACAAAGACACGACTGCCTGGCTGGGTAAGTCGGACTCGAACTCAGAAATGTTGTCCCAAAGTACCCTTTTGAAAAGTCGTGCAGATTTCCTGCGATTTAGCTGGAATATCGCAACCAGAGACCATTCGCGTTTGAGCTACGGCGTTGGGGATACGCACCGAGCCACCCCGCTTCCGCCGCCCTCGATCGGACTCCTGCGCGACAGAAACTAACTGGCGCCTGGCGCGTTATGAAGACAGCCGGCCGCCCACCATGCCCCCGTGCTCGGTCGGTTATCCAGGGCGTAGTCGAACGACGGCTACGCCCTTATCTTTTCGGCTCTCTCGTCTTTTCGTCTCACGTACTCC
>JBKOZB010000310.1:0-5738 GCA_046744225.1 Planctomycetota bacterium
GCCCCCCACCCGTGGGGGCTGCCAGCGAGCTGAAGGCGCTCAGAACGCGGCTTCCGGAGAGACTCAGGGGGAGCGACCATTCATCCCCCCAACCGGCCACCCCCTCGCCTCCTCAATGATCAGGCACTGAGCCGAACCGCGCGGCGGTCCGACGGCTTACGCGTCACGGGGGCCGTCCATCACCTAGACTCTCTTCAAGAGGACGGGATGGCCGGTCCGCCCGTCGACTTTCGAACCCCGGAGCAAGTCGAGTGTCATCGTGAATCTCATCACGGAAATCTGGTCGGGGCTCCGCGACGCGGGCCTGCCCGAAGTCATGCTGTTCCTGCCCGACAACACCGCCTGCCGCTGCCACTGGGACGACACCGCGATGGTCGGTTCGGTCCGCGTCGCGCTGCTGGGCGACCAGGAACGCAAGATCGTCCGCATCATGCCGGTCGATCAGTGCGCCGGGATCGGCATCGCCAGCCCGAAGGGGACCGACCCGACGAGCTATCGCGGTGTGGTCAAGGGCAAGCTCAACGAGCGGTTCGCACCCGATGGCCACTCGTCCCCGCACTAAGGGCCGGGAGGGCCGCGGCCCCGCGCCGGTTCACGACCGAGGGTGGAACTTGCCGTGGACCTCGCGGAGCCGGCTCAGCTCGACGCGGGTGTAGATCTGAGTGGTGGCAATCGAGGCGTGGCCGAGCATCTCCTGCACGGCGCGCAGGTCGGCGCCGCCGGCCAGCAGGTGGGTGGCGAAACTGTGGCGGAGCGTGTGCGGGCTGACGTTGGCCTTGAGCCCGGCGGCCAGCGCGTGCGTCTTGACGATCCGCCAGAGGCCGACCCGCGACAGCGGCCGGCCGCTCCGCGAGACGAGGACGGACGCCGTCTCGGGCCGACGCGCCACCAGCGCGGGGCGGTCGCGTTCGAGGTAGTCCGCCAAGGCGGCTCGGGCCCTTGTCCCCAGGGGGACGATCCGCTCCTTGTTCCCCTTGCCGACGCAACGGGCCATCCCCCCCTTCAGGTCGAGGTCGGCCGGCCGGAGGCTCACCACTTCCGAGGCCCGGCACCCGGTCGCGTACAAGGTCTCGAGCGCGGCCCGGTCGCGGCGTCCCAGGCGAGTCTCGGCGCTCGGCGCGCCGAGCAGGCGCTCGACGGCCTGCGGACCCAGCACCGTCGGCAGCCGGTCCCAGACGACCGGCGCGACCAGCAGCTTGGCCACGTTCTCCGTCAATCGGCCATCGAAGACCAGAAACCGGAAGAACGTCGAAAGGCTCGCCAGGTGACGTCCGACGCTGCTCGGAGCGAGCCCGCACTGGACCAAATAATCGACGTATCCGGCCAGGTCGGCCACGTCGAGCTTCGCCAGCGGACCGGGCGCGTGCGCCTTGCGCCAGCGGGCGAACCGCATGATGTCCGATCGGTACGCGGCCAGCGTGTTCGGCGAAACGCCGCACTCCGCCATCAGGTAGTGCAGGAACGGCCCGATGGGGTCGCGGTCGGGGTCTGGCCGGGGAACGGCTCGGGGCATCGGCGGTCGGCCTCGGCTCGGGGTTGATGGTTCCTCGTCCGTTACTGACATCGGCCAGGCGAGCAGCGGACTTCATCGGCACCCGAGGGCGCGGGCTCAACTTTCCAGCACCAGGAGGTCGTCCAGGTCGTGGGCGTGCGCGGCCGCGCGGAGTTTCTCCAGGGCGTGATCCTGGATCTGCCGGACGCGTTCCTTGGAGACTTCGAGCACCTGACCCACCTGGCTGAGCGAGAGCTGGGGCTTCCCCCCCAGGCCGAACCGGAGCGCCAGCACTTCCTGCTCGCGAGGGCGGAGCACCTGCATCAGCTTGCCGACCGTCTCGTCGCGATCGACCACGGCGCTCCGGTCCCCCGTGGGGTCGTTCATGGTCTGGAGCAGGCTGAAGTGCGACTCGGGGTCGATTGTCTTGTCGAGCGAGATGGCGGGGCGGGTGGCCGTGTGAATGCGGTGGATCATCTCGGTCGAGACGCCCGGTGTCTCGGAGCCAGAGGCGGGGCGAGGCCCCTGTCCCTCCTCGACCCGGGCGATCCCGTCCTGGTTCTGGGCGAGCTGGCGGAGGTGGCGGGGGCTGAGCCGGACCGGGTACGCCCCAGCGGCGACGGCTCGCTGCATCGCCTGGCGAATCCACCACGTTGCATAAGTGGCCAGCTTCGTTTCGTGCGTCAGGTCGAAGCGGTCGATCGCCTCCAGGAGCCCGCAGAACCCTTCCTGGAGCAGGTCGGAATAGGCGATGCCGCGATCGCGGAACCGCTTGGCGACGTGGGCGACCAGCCGCATGTTGGTCAGGGCGAGCTTGCCGCGCAACTCGGTGTAACGCCGGGCGATCGCCCCGAGGCGGGCCTCGGCCGGGCCATTCCCCTCGTGGCAGGACGCGAGGTGCTGCGCGAGGGCCTGCGGATCGTCGGCCCCCGAGGCCGCGTCGGGCCCCTCGATCTGGGCCAGGGCCGCCGCCAGCTTCCGCTTGCAGTCGGCCAGGCCGCGGAGCAACTCCCGCTCCTCGGTCGGGTCCAGGACCTGGATCTCGGGAGGTGTTAGGGTCGCGAAACCCTCCGCATCGCCTGCCTGCCATGAGGTCTTCATCGCGCGTCCTTCCTTCTGCGAAACAAAAAGGCTCTTCTCCGGCGGGTGCGTGAAACGCACCGGACCAGAGAACCGTCGAAGACGAGGTGCGGTTCACGCACCCGAAGAAATCGCTGCGAAACGAGGCGGGATGAAACCGCGTCTCTTCTTATTCGCTGTCGCCGTTCGCGCTCGCGCCGGAGACCGGATGCAGCCGTCGGGCGAATTCGGAGAGGTGGGTCATCCGATCGCCGAAGCTGGCGAAGACCAGCCGGGCGCGGACCTCGGGCCGGAGCGCCTGCCCCCCCAGGATCACCGCCACGTCGTGCGCCGCGGCGGTCTCGTAGAACGAGGCATACTCCCGGACGAACCGGTCCTCGTCCGGCAGGTAGCTCGCAGAGAGGTAGACCATCCGGGGCCAGAATTCGAGAACGGCGTTGGCCAGCGACCGCAACGGCAGGTTGACACCGAGGTTGCGCACCTCCCATCCCTCCTCGCGAAGGATCAATTCCGCAAGCAGGCCGGCGAGCAGATACGGGTCCCCCTCCGGCGCGGCGCCGAGGACCAGGGGCGGCGCCTTGACGGTCGAAGACGCCGTCCGGTCGATCAGGTCCATCAAGGCCGTCGCCACGATGAGCGAGGCCTGGTGCTCGTGGAAGACATCGAGCGCGCCGACCATCCAGCCGTGGCCGATCCGCTCCATCACCGGCCGGATGAGCTGGTCGGCCAGCGCCACGGCGCTCTGCGCCGAGGCGTAGGCCGAGTGGATCATCGCCTTGGCCTCGCGCGTCCGCCCCTCGCGCAAGGCTGTCGTCAAGGTCACGCGCACCCGGTCGTCGATTGCGCCAAGGTGCGTCGTCCCCGCCCCGACGAGCAGCTCGAGGTTGGCGTGCGGCAGCCCCTGACTCCGCGCAAACCGCAACGCCTCCGAGAGCCGGATCAAACGGTGCCTCCCGACCGTCCGCGTCGCCCGCAACGCCCCGGAATCGACCCAGCGCTTGATCGTGCTGACGCTCACTCCCAGCGCCTCCGCGACCTGCCGCGTCTTCAAGAGCATTTCGGAAGCGACCATCGTCCGACTCCCCTGCCAGTGGACCTTTTGAACGATTCAATTCTACTCCTCCGTTCGACCGACGAAAAGGGCTTCGTCTAATATTTTCTCGAAAAAATTCTCTAACTCTTAACCGAAAGCAAGGAGTGATCTTTAAGTGGAAGAATTCACATTTTTCCTATTTTCCAGGATTATTTGCTCGGATGGTGCGGATGTTCAAATCGTTCCGAAAGGTCGATCCGAAAAACGATTTGACCTCCGCACCGAGTTCGGGCAGGATTTTCCAACCTTCTGATCAAATAATCGTGATAAGCAACATTCGCACTCGACCTTTTTGAGCGTTTCTCCGGGAGGCTCGGTGCGGCCTCGCGTGGCAGTTTCGACGCCCCTTGCTCTTGGAACGTGACGGGCCGCCTGGTAGGGTGGCGGGGCGGACGAGGTCGTCGGAGTGCAGGGAAACGGGAAGGATGGTCGCGGGATGAGCGCCGGATTCGACCGGGAGCGCCTGATCGCCCTGTTGAAGCGGGATGCCTTGACGAGGGGGAACTTCACACTGGCGAGCGGCCGGGCCTCCCACTATTATGTGGACGGGCGCAAGGTCACGCTCTCGGCCGAGGGGGCGGCCCTGATTGGCGCGGGGGTACTCGATCTCTTGTCCGATCGGCCGGACGTCGCGGCCGTGGGCGGGCTGACGCTCGGGGCCGATCCGATCGTCGGCGCGACCTTGGCCGTCGCCAGCGCGCGCGGACGAGACTGGTTGCGCGGGTTCCTCGTCCGCAAGGAGGCCAAGGGACACGGCACCGGCCAACTCGTCGAGGGGCCACTCGAGCCTGGCGGCGTGGTGGCGATCGTGGACGACGTGGCGACGACCGGCGGCTCGGCGTTCCGGGCGGTCGCGGCCGTCGAGGCGCTCGGCTGCTCGGTCGCGCGCGTCATCGTCGTGCTCGACCGCCTCGAAGGGGCCGCCGAGGCATTCACCGCCCAGGGGCTCGACTTCCGCGCCCTGCTGACGATCCGCGACCTTGGCGTCGAGCCCCTGCGCTGACCCACCCCGGTCGCCCGGGAGGGAATCCTCAATTCTCAATTGATCATTCTAAATTATTATTTATTTATAATTTTAAAGTTAACTTGGATCATTTTTCATTTGTCATCCCCTGGAACGGAGTCGTTCGCATCGTGGAGACGAGCTTGCACCGACAGCTCAAGGAGCGGTTCGGCCCGGGTTCGGGGGGCCGGTCGGAGGTCGTCGTGGAGGGCTTCCGGATCGACGTGGTGGCCGCCGACGGGACCTTGGTCGAGGTGCAATCGGGGCCGCTGGGACCGTTGCGGGCGAAGCTGCGGCGGCTCTTGCCCGAGCACCGGGTCCGGGTAGTCAAGCCGGTTGTACTGTCGCGCCGGGTGGTCCGGCGGGCGCGATGCGACGGGCCCGACCTCTCGGCGCGGCTCAGCCCGAAGCAGGGCGCGGTTCTCGACGTGTTCGACGACCTGGTCGGCCTGGCGCGGGTCTTTCCGCACCCGAACCTGCGGCTGGACGTGCTCGGGGTCGAGATCGACGAGGTTCGCATCCCGCGCCGGCGCTGGCCGGGCTTCGCCGTCTGCGACAGGGGGTTACGCAACGTCGTGGCGACCGTCCCGCTGGGCGAGCCGGCCGACCTCTGGCACCTGCTCCCCAACGGCGTTTTCGAAGGCCCCTTCACCACGCGCGACCTGGCCGAGCGGCTCGGGCGTCCCTTGGCGTTCGCGCAGCGGGTGGCGTTCTGCCTGCGGCTCGCGGGAGTCGTCGAGTGGGTCGGGACGCGGGATCGATACCGTGTTTACGTTCCCAAGAGCGTCCAGGAACGTCCAAAGGAACGAAAGAGAACGAATCGGGCGTCCCTTTGAGTTAACGGGGTTGATACACTCAGTACCGCTCACAGCAATTGAGGATCGGAAATCCTATGCGGCTGCAGCCAGTGGTTTGGAAGCCTCGGTCTGAGAGGCTATCCGGTAATCCACCGTCGCTGTAACCTATTACCGAATCAGGAGGCCCGCACAACACAATAACGAGGAGCACACTCCGATGCGTAAGCCCTACCCCTCCGACCTGACCGACGAGCAGTGGGAAGTCGCCGAGCC
>JBKOZB010000151.1:0-3382 GCA_046744225.1 Planctomycetota bacterium
ACCTCAGCGCCTGGCTGCGAGGCCGGGGTCTCACCCCGCAGAAGCCCCAGCGGGTGCCCCGGGAGCGGGACCCGGACGAGATCCGGGAGTGGCTTTCCACCGACTGGCCGCGCATCAAAAAAAGGCGCGGCGTCACGGGGCCTATCTCGCCTTGATTGACGAGAGCGGCTTGCTGATGGCTCCTCTGGTCCGTCGCACCTGGGCGCCGCGGGGTCAGACACCGGACCTGCACCAGAAGTCCGGTCGCCGAGAGAAGGTCTCGGTGGCCACGGCGTTGTGGTTGTCGCCGCGGCGTGACCACTTGGGCTTGTTCTTCAAGACCTTGGTCAACGGCTACTTCGACAACTGGTATTCGGCGGCCTTCCTCGAGGCATTGGTCAAGGAGTTGGCCGGACGCCTGGTCGTCGTGTGGGACGGGGGCGGTACGCATCAGGGCGATCCGATCCGCGAGTTACAGGACAGCTTGGCCGACCGACTGGTCCTGGAGAAGTTGCCACCGTACGCCCCGATGCTGAATCCCGCCGAGCCAGTTTGGAGTTGGCTGAAGTGGGGGCAATTGAGCAACTTCGCTCCGAACAACGCCATCCACCTCAATGAACGCGTCGTCGGTGAATTGACAACAATCCAGGACGATCAGGAGGTGCTACGCGGTTTCTGGAACGCTTCCGACCTTCCGCTGCCGCGTGCATTACTTTTCTGACTTGCTATAGCGTGCCAATTTTTCCCGTTCCGAGGCGTGACCCCGGGTCCGGCGATCGAACCTCCGCAGGCGACCATCGACGCCGAGCGGGCCAAGCAGTAGCCTGAGGAGACCGGGCGCTCCGTTTTTAGACCGGCCCGCGCTACGTTTTCTCGGCTCTCCCGCACTTCTGGTGAAAGAGGACTCGCTTCCGGCTTGATCACCCAGGAATCCCTGGAAAACGAGCGAAGCCGATCCTCCTGGTGGGCCAGAATCACCAAAACTGCGGGAGAGCCGTTTTCTCACCGGCCGTCACATTGGGATCGAGGGCTCGTTCCAGCAGGGCGCGGAACATGACGGAGATGGGGGCCTCGTGGAGGAACCGCTCGAAGATATCACCGAATCGCATGGCTGCCGTCCCTGGATGGAGTCGCTATCCCGAGAAACGGCAGCAAGTTATCACCGATTCAGCCACTTTGGAAGGGGTGGTTTTAAGGCCCTATTCAATAATCGCGGGTCACCACCCACGATCAAGCTCGTTCGTAAACTAAACGAAATTGCGCAAGCAATCCAGCGAGGTAGAGAATCATGGTGGAGAATCCGGCCCAACCCGTGCGCCCGACGCAGATCGCGAATAACATCGGGATCGCGACCATCAGCAAACCGCCCGTCAATCCGCTCAGCAGCGACGTTTGCGATAAGCTGCTCGAGTCCTTCGACGAGTTCGAGAAAGCCCATGTCCGGGTCGTCATCATTCGCGCGAATCCAACCACGAAGATCTGGTCTGCTGGTCACGACATCCGCGAGATACCGCTCGACGGCCGCGACGCCGTGACCTGGACGACGGGATTTGAACGAGTCCTCCATCGCGTCCGGAACTGCACGGTGCCGGTGATCGCCATGCTTCACAGCAGCGTCTGGGGCGCGGCCTGTGACCTGGCCGTGACTTGTGACCTTGCGATCGGCACACCCAAGACGACCTTCGCCATCACTCCTGTCAAGCTCGGTATCTCCTACAATACGGCGGGGATGACGCACTTCCTGGGGGTTTTGCCCCTGCACATCATCAAAGAGATGGTCTTCACGGGCGATCCCCTCTCGGCCGAAGATGCGTATCGTTTTGGGTTGCTCAATCGCCTCGTGAGCCCCGAGAAACTGGAGGAGACGACGATGGAAATCGCGGGGACGATCGCCGGCCGCGCGCCTCTGGCGGTTTCGACCGTCAAGGCCGAGCTGAGCAGCCTGACCAAGGGCGTCCCCCTGAGCGCCGACGAGTTCGAGTTCATTCAAACCGCGCGGCGAGCCGCATTTCGAAGCGACGACCTCAAAGAGGGCGTCAAGGCGTTTTTCGACAAGCGACCGCCTGTCTTCCAGGGCAAGTGATCGCGATCGCGTGCAAGCGAGGGAACGATGACGTCATACGGGCGATTTCCCATCCGTTCGGCCGAGGAAGCAGCCGGGCTGATTTCCCACGGCGCAACCCTGGGCATTGGTGGATTCACCGACCCCGGCTGTCCGAAAGCCGTGCCGACAGCGCTCGCCCAGCGCGCGCGGGGATTTCACGAGCGCGGCGAGCCGTTCCGGGTTCGGATCCTCAGTGGCGCCGAGGCCGGACCCGCGGTCGACGTGGACCTTGTGCAAGCAGACGCGGTCAGCTTTCGGATGCCTTTCCAGCTTGAGAAACCCTGCCGGGATGCCATCAACGAGGGGAAAATCGCGTTCGCGGACATCCATCTCTCTCATTGCTCGCAGCAGCTTTTCGAAGGATTCTTCGGGAAGATCGATTTTGCCCTGATCGAAGCCAGCGACATCTCGGACGACGGACGCGTCTACTTCACGACGTCCATCGGCAATGGCCCTACCTACCTGCAGTTGGCCGAGAAGGTCGTGATCGAGATCAACCGGCATCACCCGACGCGCGTCCGGGAATTCAGCGATATCCTCATCCTTCCTCTGCCGCCTCATCGCGAGCCCATCCCCATCCGACATCCGCTTGACCGGATCGGTGTTCCGTACGCCTTGGTTGATCCCGCCAAGGTTGTCGCCATCGTCGAAACGGATCAAGCGAGCACGCGTCGGCCGCCACGCCAGCCCGACGCCGTGAGCAAGAAGATCGCCCAGCACCTCGTTTGCTTCTTTCTGGAGGAGCTGGCTGCGGGCCGTCTGCCGCGCGAGTTTCTGCCGCTGCAGAGCGGAGTGGGAAACGTCGGAAACGCACTCCTGGCGAGTCTTGGCGAGCATCCCGACCTGCCTTCGTTTACGGTATACACCGAGGTTTTCCAGGACTCGTGTGTCGAACTCATGCGCTCCGGGCGACTGACCGGCGCCAGTTCGACCGCCCTCACCCTGTCCCAAGCCAAGCTCCAGGAAATCTACGACGACCTCGATTACTTTGGCTCGCGGATTGTGCTGCGCCCTCAAGAAATCTCCAATAACCCGACAATCATCCGCCAGCTCGGAGTGATTGCCATCAATACCGCCCTCGAGGTTGATATTTACGGACATGTGAACTCATCTCACGTGTGCGGCACACAGATGATGAATGGAATCGGCGGTTCCGGGGACTTCGAGCGGAATGCACTCCTTTCGGTGTTTGTCTGTCCCTCGATCGCCAAGGGGGGCAGAATCTCCACGATCGTTCCCTTCTGCAGCCACGCGGACCACAGCGAGCATTCCGTGCATATTGTGGTCACGGAACAAGGA
>JBKOZB010000279.1:0-7738 GCA_046744225.1 Planctomycetota bacterium
CTTTCGAGCCCAAGGCGCCCGTGATATGCTGGATGCAAGGATTTTCCCGAGAGCCCCATTTCGTCGGGCGTGTGAATCACGCCGGGCGTCCCACGGACGCCCATTCGGCGTGCTTCACACGCCCGACCCAGAGAGAGCATCGTAATGCCCGCTGAGTCTGCCAGAGGTGGCAAGTTGACGGTCCCGATCGCCAGGCCCCCTTCAGCCTCCCCCCGTCCCGCCGGTGCCCGCCGTGGCCGCGAACGAGGCGGAAAAATTCGAGACGTCGTGGCTCTCGGTCGCGACGATCGAAGGCTGGGTCTCTTCGGTCGTCCTGCACGCGATCCTTCTACTCATCCTGGCCTTCTGGTATTTCGCTCCGAGACGGGCCCCCCGAAAAAGTTTAACACCCGCCTGGCCGGGTCTGAGATGAGCGTCGAGGATGGCCTGAGCGACACCGGCGGCCTGAACACGCCCCTGACCATGCCGGAGCCGCCCGCCCCGGCACCGTCCGACCCCGTCATCTCGACAATCCAGCCGCTCGACCTCAATCCGGTCGAACCGAAGATCATCTCGAACCTCTCCGGCACCGCCCCCGCCAGCGCGGAGGGGGGGTGAACAACAATAACCCGGGCGCCGGTAACGGCGACGGCTTCGGCCTGGCCCGGTTCGGCCAGGGGGGCGAGACCATCCGCAGCGTCGAGGTAACGTGGGGACTCGCAGTTCACCCTGCTCTGGGACACCGAATGTTGGCCTCGACCTCCACGTCATCGAGCCGGGCGGCGTGGTTCGTCGTCTACTGGGGCGGCTTCGGCGGCATCCCCAACCCGACCAAGTGAAAGGTCCGGATCAAGTACGACGGCAAGGTGACGGTCGTCAACGGCAAGTTCCGGGCGCCCAACGAGCGGAGCAAGATCCACCAGACTGTAAAGCCCCCCGCCGGGACCGTCGCGAGCGAGACGACCAGGACGCGCTGAGGGTCCGCGTACGAAAGTCCACGAGGGCATCAGCGATCCGCCAGGTTCGCCGACGCCCTCGTGACAACCCTGGATTGTTCTTGACATTGGAAAGATCGGATGAAGGCGTCTTGGCGGATCAGTGAATTCTCGGGCCGGGTCGATTTTTCGATTCTTCGGCGGAAAGATTCCCGAGCGCGAGAGGAGACCGGGGATTTCCTCCTGTCATCGGGATGTCAGAAACCGAGCCGGCGTGAGACACCGAGGTCATTCCAAGGTAGGCTATCGAACCTTCTTCGGAAGCGACTCGCCGATCGCCTGCGCAACGGGAAGCCAGTGCTCGAGGTCGTCGCGCCGGCTGTGAGGGCCGAACTCGTCACGGCCGGGGGTCGTCGGTGTTTCGAAGAGGTCGTCGGCCTTCTTCTCCTTCGAATCCGAAGGGGGCTCGGCGTCGATCCGGCCGGGGATCTGGACGAACGGCGGCTTGCGGCGCTTGCGGGTCGAGCGGCCGGCCGGGAGCGTCTGCGCGGGGGGCGGGTCGCTCGATCCGGGTTCGAGACGAGGCGGACTCGACGAGCCCCCCAGGTCGTTGCCGCGCTGGCTCAAGAGGTTGCGCGCGTCGTCCAGGCGCGACTTGAGGTCATCATTGGTCCTTTCTTCCTGGACGAGCCGGTCCTCGAACTCGCGACTTTCCGACTTCGCCTTGGCGAGCTCGCGCCGGAGCTGCGAGTTCTCGAATTCCAGGTGGCTGACGCTCGTCTTGAGCGTCCCTAAGGTGGTCCCCCGCGAGAGCAACGGACCCGACTGGGCGCAGCCCAAGAGCACACCTGCCGAGGCCAGCAGGAGGGCGAATTTGAGGGGGTGGCCGGTCATCATGGCGGGACCTTGCCGATCTCGGATCGGGACGGTTCGGGAACGTGTTTTCGACTCAACTCCAGTGCGCGTCGGGGAAGCCCTCGGTGGTCTTGGCGGCGTAGTCGGGGGGCGGGCGGTCGTCGGGGAGTGCCGTGGAGCTCTCATCGTCCGACCGCGAGCCCGGGCCCTTGCGGAGACGGAGGGCGAAGAAGATCGTCATCGCCAGGGCCGTCACGACCGAGCCGAGAAGAGCGCTGAGTAGGATGACCAGGCCGGTCGTGCTTTTGAACTCGCCCAGGCCGAATGGGAAGTAGACGGTGGCCTCCCTCCCATTGGCCCAGATGAACCAGAGCAAGAGACCCAGGATCATCGCCAGGCCGACCAGCCGTCGATAGACCCAGAAGTTCCGGATGAGCGAAAGTCGGCGTCGCTTGTAGGTGTAGGCCATGGAAACTCCCCCCGGGGTCATGACGTCGGACTCCGCCGCGCTCTACCGCGCGCTCAGTGATCCACGCCCAACATCCACCAGAATAACATGGAAAGTGTCGCGAAGTAGGATTTCGCCCAGTTCGGCCAGAGCCAGGGCCACGACAGCAACAGGGCGACGGCCGCCATGCTCAGGTACGGCCCAAAAGGGATTTCGCGGTCGGAGCTCGACGATGGGGCGCCGCTCAGTCGTTTTCCGATAGAGCGCACCAGTTTCCATAACGCGTGAGCCAGGCCGAAGAACGGCGCGAGGAAGAAGGTCATCACCGCCGCGCGCCAGCTCAGGAACGCGCCGATCATTCCCATCAGGGTCACGTCGCCGACCCCCATCGCCTCGCGCCGGAGTGCCAGAGAACCGGTGACGCGGACAAACCATGTGAGCCCCCCGCCAACGAGCAGCCCGATCATACCGACCCAGAAGCCCCCCGCGTGCGTCGAGGCGGTCGCCGGCTCCGGACGGATCGCGGGCCAGAGCGTCCCCAGGGTGAGCCCGATGACCATGCCGGTCACGGTGATTTGGTCGGGGATGAGGGTCAGGTCGTAATCGATGAACGTCGCGACGACCAGCAGCGCCACCAGAGCCGAGTGGTAGAACCAGCTCAGGAAGACCTCGGCCGGGATCTCGCCCCAGGCGGTCCTCGGCCCATAGACGATGTCGATCAAGTAGACCCCGATGAACAGCAGGCCGACCAGCGCCTCGACGAGCGGATAACGCGCGGCGATCGGGGCGCCGCAGGTCCGGCACTCGCCCCGCAGCACGAACCAGCCGACGATCGGGATGTTGTCGCGCACGGCGATAGCGTGCAGACACTTCGGGCATCGCGACCCCGGCCAGATGACGCTCTTCTGCCAGGGGATGCGGTTGATGCAGACGTTTAAGAAACTGCCGACGACCGTCCCAATCGCGAACAGGCCCAGTCCCAGGATCAGGAGGATCGGCCATGTCACCACCACGGCGCGGCTCCCTCAACGAGCGGTTCGATATCCCGGCCAGGCGTCGAGGATGGCGTCGGCCACCTCGGAGGGGGTTTGGCCGCCCGTGTCGATGACGAGGTCGGCCACTTCGCGGTAGAGCGGCGCGCGGGCCTCAGCGACGGCGGCGATCTCGGCGAGCGTGCCGGCCGCCGTCAGCGCGGGGCGTCCGGCGAGGCCGCGCGGGTCGGACAGCAGTCGAGTCGCCAGGACTTCGGGTTCGGCCCGGAGCCAGATGACGAGCCCGAACGCCCAGAGCCTCTGACGGTTCGATGGCCGAAGGACGACCCCGCCGCCGGTCGCCAGCACCGAGGGGCCGCGCCCGGTCAGCTCGGCGAGAATCCGTTCTTCCCAATCGCGGAAGGACGGCTCACCCTCTTCGGCGAAGATGGCGGCGATCGAGCGGCCCACCATCCTCTCTAATTCGATATCGGCATCCAGGAACGGCCGCCCCAGTCGTTCGGCCAGAATCCGACCGATGGTCGTCTTTCCAGTCCCGCGCGGGCCCACGAGGGCCAGACCTTGCCGAAGATGAGGGATGTCCATCATAGGCAGATCGGTCCAAGCTTACGCTTCAGGACGTCGCGCATCAGGTCCATCGGCGCGTCCTGCCCGGTATAGAGCTTGAACTGCTGCGCCGCCTGGCGGACGAACATCTCGACCCCGGTGATCGTCTTGCAGCCGCGTTCGCGGGCCAGCTTCAGGAGCATGGTGTTCTCGGGATGGTAGACCGTGTCGAAGACAACCATTCCCTCCTTCAAACCGGCGGGGGGCATCGGGGTGTCGTCCACGTCGGGGTGCATGCCGACTGGGGTGCAGTTGATCAGGACCTGGGCCCAGGTGCTGGCGCGCACCGCCCAGCTCACGGTGCGGCAGCCGACCTGCTCGGCCAGGGCGGTGGCGCGATCGTCGTGGCGGTTCGTGATCTGGAGATGGGCGCCGCGGTGGGCCACGCCGAAGGCGATCGAGCGGGCCGCGCCCCCTGCGCCCAGGATGAGCACCTGCTTCTCGTCGAGGGGACTGGTGTCCGGGCGATCCTTGTCCGGCTCGATCACTTGCTCCAACGAGTCCATCGCCGCGCGATAGTCGGTGTTCGAGCCGATCTTCTTGCCGTTCTCGAAAACGACGGTGTTGCACGCCCCGGTCAGGTCGATCGTCCCATGCGTTTGGGTGAGCAGCGGGATGATCGCTTCCTTGTGCGGGATCGTGACGCTCATCCCCTTGATCTGGAGCCACTCCAACTCCTTGAGCGAGGCCTCGAGCGTGCCGGCGGGAATCAGGAGCGGCACCATGACCTTGTTCATCCCCAGGTGCCGGAACGCGGCGTTGTGGATAGCCGGGCTGAGGCTCTGCGCGATCGGGTCGCCGATCACGGCAAAGACCTCGGTCGCCGCGTTGATCTGGTCGTAGAGGTAATTGCGCTTCAGCTCGTGGAAGGTGAGCATGCCGGGGGCGAAGGTCCGCTCGGGATTGAAGCCGGCGTACGTGAACGGGGCGCCGAACCTCGCGCCGAGGACCCGGGTGAAGGTGCCGATGTCGCCCATCGCGACCGGGATGGTCGGGACGGCAGTGTGGGTGTGGATCTGAAGGACGCGCGAGGCGTCAGCGAGCGATGCCGCCCGGGTGGCGATCTTGACGACGTCGGCGTCCATCTCGTCGCACTGCTCGGCGATCTCGGGGAGTTCCTCCGGCGTTCCCTTGAAGTTGTGATAGCTAACGATCCGCTTGGTCTTGCCGAAGCGGCGGATCTTGCGGGCGATGTCCATCTCGAGGTCGACGTAATCGACCCCGAGCACGATCGCCTCGCGGAGCAACTGCTGCCGCCGCTCCTCGTTGCCGCTCCAGAGGCCGCCCTCGGCCCCCCGGCGCAGGGTGAAGACCAGTGGCGTGGGCCGCTCCTTCAGGATCCGCCTCAGGTCGGGCTCGCGCAGGAGACAATCGGCCCGAATCTCCACCAGTTCCGCGCCGGCCTCGGCCGCGGCCTTCCACTCTTCGGCGAGCGACGAGTGCCGGCCTCGCCCAATAATGACGCAGAGCATCGCCAGACCCCCCAGACTCATCTCGACCTCATCCCACGAAAGGCACTGACTGAACGGATTGTACGAAAGGAAGATGGGATGACGAAAGGGAGCGCCGCGGCGGGCCGAGAAATGGCCCCCACGGCGCGGGTCGGGTCAGATCCGGCCGAACTGCCGCTCCAGCTCCGACTTGGTGAAGACCAGGGCAGTCGGCCGGCCATGCGGGCAGTGGTGGGCGTCGGAGACGAGGTGCCGGCGTTCGAGCAGCGCGGTGATCTCCTCGGGCGTGAGCCTCTGGCCCGCCTTGATGGCCGCCTTGCACGCGACCATGTGGAGCAGGTCCGCCAGGAGTGCATCGCGGGTCGGCGGAAGCGGCTTGGTGCGGAAATGCTCGGCCAGGTCGCGGAGGAGCCGCTCCGGCCCCAGGTTCGCGAGCAGCGCCGGGGCGCTGGTGACGAGCATGGTGTCGCCACCGAACGGCTCGATCTCCAATCCGAGCTGGCCGAGCACCGCGCGCTGTTCAAGCACGCCCGCCGCCTCGGCCGCGGTCAGATGGACCGGCTCGGGGACGAGCAGCCGCTGCGACTCGATCCCGCCCTGCTCCACCCGCGCCCGCAGCTCCTCATAGAGGATGCGCTCGTGCAAGGCGTGCTGATCGATTACCATCATCCCGTCGGCCGTCTCGGCGATCAGGTAGCTGTCGTGCAACTGGAGGGCCTTGAGCGAAGGCTCGTGGGGAGAAGTGTCCGGGCGCGACGAGACCGGCTGTGTGACGGGCAGTTCGCTTTCGTGGTGGGGCGCGGCCGCCGAAGCTGAAGGAGCGGTCGAAGGCACGGACGAGGCGAACTCATCAAACGAGTCGCCCGCGCCCCGCGCGACCTGGGGCGGGAGCGAACGCGCCCAGAGGGGCTCGGACGGCCCCCCAGCATATCCCGGAGTCGGGTACGACTTGAACGACGGCGCGGCGCCCGGCTGGAACCACGAGGCGACGGCCTGGCGGTCGGCAGGGGGATCGGCCAGCGCGAATCCCGACGGCGATGCCTTGGCGGAGGAAACCGGAGCGTCCTCGATCACCTCGGACTGAGGCGCTTGCAGTCTTGCGTGCAGGTCGCTCGTCAGGAAGATCTGCCGGACGGTCGAGAGGAGCTGGCTGTAGATGCGCTGGCTCTCGCGGAATCGGACCTCGACCTTGGTCGGGTGGATGTTCACGTCCACCTCCTCGGGGGGTAACTCGAGGTGGAGGAAGGCGACGGGCATCCGGCCGACCATCAGGAGCCCGCGATATGCTTCGGTCAGGGCGTGGCCGAGCGAGCGGTCGCGGACGTAGCGGCCGCCGACGAAGAGGAACTGCCCCTTGGTGCTCGACCGGCTCTGCGACGGGTGCGCCACGTAGCCCCAGAGGTGGACCGACTCGATCTGGCTCTCGACCCAGAGCAGCGCGTCGGCCAGCTCCTGGCCGAAGAAGACGGCGATCCGCTCCTTGATGCCGGTGACGGCGGGGAGGTCGTGGACCACCTTCCCCCCCGAGCGGAATGTCAGGTGGACCGTCGGGTGCGCCAGGGCGATCCGGGAGAACATCTCGATGACGTGGCCCGCCTCGGTCGAGTCCGACTTCAAGAAGGTGCGGCGGACGGGCGTGTTGTGGAAGAGGTTGCGCACTTCGATGACCGTGCCGGGGGGGCACCCGCAGGCGCGGACCGGGCTGGCCTGCCCGGCGTCGACCGCGATCTCGGACCCCTCGGTCGCGTCGGCCTGGCGTGACTGGCAGCGCACCTTGGACACCTCGGCGATCGCCGCCAGCGCCTCGCCCCGGAAGCCGAGCGTGCCGATCCGGAACAGATCCTCGGGCTCGGCCAGCTTGCTCGTCGCGTGGGGTAAGAACGCCAGGGGCAAGTCCTCGGGGGCGATCCCGGAGCCGTTGTCGGCCACCCGGATCAGGTCCTTGCCCCCGCGCTCGACCGTCACGTCGACCCGCGTCGCCCCGGCATCGATCGCGTTCTCCAGCAATTCCTTGACCACGCTCGCCGGCCGTTCGACGACCTCGCCCGCCGCGATCTGGTTGATGACCGAAGGTGGCAACTGCCGGATGATTCCCATGACGTCGCTCTCCAAAAAACCTGCTCCTTCATTATAACCTCTGATCTTCCGTACAGAAAGTGAGGAGAGACAACAAAGAGGGATTCACCTCAAAATGGGGGATAGGAGAAAGGGGATGGGAGTTGGAATCAAGGCTCAAGTTAGGAATCTGGTGGTCACACCTCGACTCCTTGTCCGGTGGAACAACCCTCCAAGTCTGTCGGAAACGCGAACCGGCGCACCAAGTCCCCGACCCGAGCCACAGGCGAAAACAGGCCTCTTCCCTCCCGAAACTGGGGCCCGGTTTCGGGAGGCGGAGATACTCAGGATCAGAGAAATAACAGCAAACGATTCCCGGCGTTGTTGCACAGAGCTTGAGGCGGTCTGGAGCTGAGG
>JBKOZB010000024.1:0-9790 GCA_046744225.1 Planctomycetota bacterium
GCGCGGGCGAAGTGGTCGAAGGCCGGGCATTGGTTGACGCAGTCGCCGCACCAGGCCCCGGCCAGACAGAGCACCGGCATCCGGCGCACGAACCCGCCGAGCAACTCGGCCTGCGCGGCGGTCAGCCGGAACCGCGCGTGCATCGCGTCCCAGCGCGCCCGCTGCACGGGGGTCGCGTGCCGGTCGAGGAACTCGGTGTAGGGCAGGGCCTCGGCGAAGACGTTCAACCAGTCCATCGAAGCACCCCCTCGGCGTCCGATCCCTTCCTCGAATCTCCCTCCCCCCTTGTGGGCGAGGAGACGAGCCATCCAATTCCGAGCCTCGGCCGCGTCAGCCGATCTCCTGATAGGCGTACATATCCCGGATGTACTCGTTGAAGTACGCGCCGATCGATTCGGCCCCCATCAGCCGGGAATAGACGGACAGGGGGACGTCGTAATACTCGTAGAGGCGGCCACCCTCGACGAACTCGACTTCGAGGATGCTGCTGGGCAGGTCGTAACCTATCGACCGGATCAGGCTCGATTCCACGGGTCGTCGATACACATCAGGCTCCCGACGCGGCGGCGTCGCACAAGGGGTGACGTCCTCGGGCTGATGAGGAATGGACGGTTCGGGACTGGGCTTGGAGCCGCGCGCCTCGCGCCAGGTCCACTCTCATTTTCGCGTCTCGGCCGCTCAAATCCAGTCCAGAGCGGCCAGGGCGGCCAGATGCTTGCAATGGGCCCGGCCCGGGCGATCGGTCCCGGCGATCTGGTAGGTCCACTCGGCGCAGTCGCACTGGGTCGAGCCGTCCTGGAGCCGACAGGCGTAGTACGGGCCGTTTTCGAGCGGGGGATGGAGCCGGGTCAGCCGCCAGAGGATCGGGGCCAGCGCCGTCCCCGCGACGCGCAAGGCGCGGTAGGTCTGGCCGCCGATCGGGACGAGGATGATCGAGCCGCGCGGGTCGCGGCCGGTCGGCGGCTCGGCCAGGGTGTCGCGCGCCCCGGGGTCCTGGCCCCGCAGGACGAGGATGGTCACGGGAGGCTCGTTCAGCGCCGCCTCGAGCGCCGGGGCGCCGAACTCGGCGCGGAGGCGGTCCCACGAGCGGCGGGCCTCGTCCAGCGCGTTGCGGAAGTGCCAGGTGATCGGGTGGAACGGCCCGTGCACGGCCTCGGCCGTCTCCAGGTCGGCAGCACAGACATCGAGGATCATCCGGCCGCGCTGCGCCAGCTCGACGGCACGCCGGACCGGGTCCGACGGATCGCGATCGCGAAGCGGGATCGAGGGCGTTCGACGGGGCGCCGCCATGGGTGGAGGGTGGGGATGGGGATTTCGAGATCAGCCTTCGCCCGCGGCCGACAGATGGACGTAGCGCGGGGCGCCGTCCGGCTCCCCCGCGCGGGGGTGGGCCGCCGTCACCCGGTAGGCCCTCCCCGACCACGTCACCTCATCTCCCAGCTTCCAGACCGCCCGAGGCGTCCCCAGCAAGCACACCTCGCGGACCGAGGGCCGCGCCGCGCGCCGGGGCCGTTTTGGCCGAACTCCACCCACCAGGATCGACATCGCCGGAATCCTCCGTGCCATGCCTCGACTCGGGTTCCCGACCGTACGTTCACGAGTATACTGAAAGTCAGGATGAGATACAAGAGGTCAGTACTACGCGGCGCGGCGATCAGCGCCGAGGGGGTCGGCTGGAGTCGTGCGCAGTGGCGAAGGCGTCGAGGATGCCCGAACGGCCGGGGTGGATCGCCTCCAGGCCGAGCCGCGACTGGACCGCGTACGGCAGCCGCTGCTCGGTCCCGGCCAGGATCACGAGCCGCTGCCCTTCGGGGAGGCTGAGCAGATCGTCGGTGGTCGAGAGATCGCGCTGGGGGAGGTGCGGCAGGGCCGACCGGAGAATGAACCGGAGCCGGCCGCCAGGGGAGGGGCCGTCGGACTTCAGGTGGTACGAATCGGGGCTGACCACGGCCAGCAGGTCGAACGGCCGGTCGCGGTTGCGGCGGAGGATCATGGTGCGGAGCATCAGCAGGTCGTCGGTCTCGCGGTGGCGGAACCAGACCTCGCGGATGCCCGAACCGGCGGTCACGGCGACCATGGCAGCGAGGAATCCGCCCAGCACCCGGCGCTGGCGATCGTCGCGCCGGCGCGCCCAGCGGTCGAGGCTCCGGGTGATCAGGACCAGGGTGACGAGCAGGTCGAGCGCCAGGTGCAGCCCGAGCGCGGTCGCCGAGTCGGCCCGCCCGTGCAGGACTCCGCCGACCGCCCCGCGCAGGTTGGTACTGACCGACCAGGCGATCGAGACGGCGGTCGCGGGGGCCAGCCAAGTCAGCGTGCGAACCGGGACGGAGCGGTTGGCCAGGTCGGTGATCGCCGACGCGGCCAAGAGGCTCAGCGGCACGAGCAGGAACAGCCCGAAGGTGGAACGAGGGCCGCTCGTCCAGACCGTCGGCATCAACGCCGCGACGGCCAGCCCCATCACCCAGAAGACCCCGCCAACGATCGCGCGGCTCTCGGTCTCATCGATCAGGGCGAGGCGCACCATCCGGACGGCGGCGAAGAGGCCGAGCGGCAGCATGGCCGGGGCCAGCCCGATCAGCCGGTCGAGCAGGCCCGGCCCGTCGGGTCGGCGCGAGTCGAACGGGACAAGCAGCGCCCCGAGGACCTCGGGCCCGTGCGCGGCGACCATCCGGACGTGCCAGGGGGCGGCCAGGGCCAGCGCCAGGGCCAGCGCCGCGGCGCCGGCCGACAGGCTCGGGTTGGTTCGCCAGGCGAGCCACCGGCACCCCGAACGCCCCCGCTCGCCCGGCGGCGCGCTGGCGCGGAGGTACGCCTGGTGGAGCAGGACGACCGGCACGCAGGCCAGACCGAACAGGCCGACGGCCATCAGCGAGAGCCCCAGGGCCAGGCCGCCCAGGATCGTCCAGGACACCGCGCCCCCCCAGGACCAGGCCCGCGGCGACTCGCCCCCGCTGACCCGCAGGTGGCCGCCATAGCAGAGCAAGGCGGTCAATGTTCCCACCAGGCCCAGCGTCGTCGGCGTCGCCTGCTGCATCTGCACGAGCAGGTTCCGGTTGAACCCGACCAGCGCCGCCGCGATCAGCCCCAGCCCCGGCCCGCGCCAGAGCCGGCCGTGCAGGTAGACCAGTACGACCACCAGCGCCCCCGCCACGTAGCTCGGCAGCACGGTGGCGCGCGGGTCGCGGTCGGCGCTCAGGGCCAGGCCGACCGCCTCCAGCCAGGCGTACAGCGGCGGCTGCAACGCCACCGTCCGAAATGCGCGCGCCTCCAGGGCCGGCGTGATCTCCGAGACGGCCGGCACCTGGTCGAGCACCCGGCCGTCAAGTACTACCAACCCGCGCAGGCCCCACCACGGGCCGGGGGGCGTCAGGTCCCAACTGTTCAGCGCGTACAGGCCCGGCAAGACCGCCACCAGCACGACCAGCGGGAAGAACATCGCCGACCGCGGCGCCGGTCGGACCAGCGGTCGGGCCGGGCTGGTCGCCCCCCCCCACTGGACTCGAACATCACTCCGCAGCCGCCCGGCCAGCCTTGGCTCCATGCGACCACCTTCCCTCGTTAACCCCCGTTCGGGTGCTTCTCCTTCGCCATCCTT
Organism: Planctomycetota bacterium; assembly: GCA_046744225.1. Lineage (GTDB taxonomy): Bacteria > Planctomycetota > Planctomycetia > Isosphaerales > Isosphaeraceae > JBKOZB01. Next base: position 3,596 of record JBKOZB010000024.1, read on the forward strand.
CCGCGCCCACCCTACCATAATGCCCCGAATCGGGGGATGCGAGATGCCACCCGGGAGTTGCGGCCTTTGACCAGATTCCGAAATAATTCGCTTTGGGAAGATCGGCGTGCTTTGCACGCCCTCCGGGAGAAGAGGCACGATGGTCGTTCCGCCGAGTTTCCAACGATTTTCCGCCGGGCTCGTTCTGGTCCTGGGTTTGATTGCGGGCTGCGGGGGGCGCGGCGGCGAGCAAGTGATCGTCTACACAGCGCTCGACCGCGAGTTTTCCGAGCCGGTGCTCCGCGCCTCGGGCGCGCGGACGGGCCTGACGGTCGTCCCGAAGTTCGACGTCGAGAGCACCAAGACGGTCGGCCTGACGCAGCAGATCATCGCCGAGTCGGGGAGGCCGCGGTGCGATCTGTTCTGGAACAACGAGATCCTCAACACACTCCGGCTCAAGCAGAAGGGGCTGCTCGCGCCCTTCTCGCCACCGAACGCGGCCGACTTCCCGGCCGAGTTCAAGGCCCAGGACGGAACCTGGTACGGCTTCGCCGCGCGGGCGCGCATCCTGCTGGTCAACACGAAGCTCGTCGCCGAGGCCGACCGGCCGACCCGTCTCGAGGACCTGACCGACCCGAAGTGGAAGGGGAAAATCGGCCTGGCCAAGCCGCTCTTCGGTACGATGGCGACGCACGCCGCCTGCCTGTTCGCCGTCTGGGGCGACGCGAAAGCGCGGGCCTTCTTCCGGGCGCTGAAGGCCAACGACGCGCAGGTCCTCTCGGGCAACAAGCAGGTCGCGACGGCGGTCGGCTCGGGCCAGATCGCCGTCGGCCTGACCGACACCGACGACGCGATGGGCGAGCAGGCCGAGGGCCGCCCGGTGGCGATCGTTTATCCCGACCGCGCGCCGGGCCAGCTCGGCACGCTCTTCATCCCAAACACACTGGCCCTGATCAAGGGAGCGCCCCACGCCCGCGCGGCCGAGATCTTGGCCAACGACTTGCTCCGCCCCGAGGTCGAGGCCAAACTGGCGCGCGGCCCCAGCGCCCAGATCCCGCTCAATCCCAAGGTCACCGCCGCACTCCAGGTCGAGACCCCGCGCACCGTCCACGCCATGAAGGTCGATTTCGAGGCCGCCGCCCGGCTCTGGGACGAGGTCGCCGCGTCTCTGGCCAGCGAGTTCGCGGAGTGATTATTGAGTCCCGCATGGCCAATGGCCGATGCCGGATGGCAAACCAGGGATGGATGAGCCATTTGGCATCTGCCATGACCCATTGGTCATGCGGCACTCAATAATATTTTCAGATTTGAGATCAGGCCGACTTGAGCAAACCTCGGCGCAGGGTGTCGCCGACCTGGGCCGGGCCGTAGCCGTGCTCGACCATCAGGCAGGGGATACCCTGCTGCTCGCAGAGCGGGCGGAGCCGCTCGGGGACGTGGTGGCCGATGAAGCTCTTGAGGATCAGGACGAGATCGACCCCCCGATGCCGGACGCGCTGTTCGAGCGAATCGAGCACGGCCGGCTTGGTGTCCTCGTAGGGCTCCCAGTCGAGCTTGTCGAACTCGAAGAGGCGCTGGAGGGTGCGGCGGACGTCCTCGCGCACGCTGCCGCCGATCATCAGGACGCGGAGCCCCTGGGTGGCCGAGATCAGGTCGTCGAACTGCTCGCGCAGCGCGGTTTCTTCCTTGTTCTCGCCCTGGCGAATCCGGTCGAGGTTGCGCCGCAAAGCGCGGAGGCCGTTGCCGCCCTCGATGATGTCGCGGTAGGGCATGACGAGCTCCAGGAGCTTCGGGTCGGAGGCGCCGAGGCCGTTGACCGCGTTCTTCAAGAGCGCGAGGAACTCGTCCACCCCCTCGTCGGGGAGGTGGACGCGGGCCATCAGCGCCTTGAGGTCTTCGAGGGCCGAATGGCCCGATTCGCGGGCCTGCTGCACCCGCTCCTGCTCGCGGGCCTGCTGCTCGAGGCGCTGTTGCTCGACGCCCCGGGTGCGGCGAGTCGAGTCGGTGGCCTGGAGCAATTGCTCCTGCGCCTCGGCGACGTACGCCGCCCAGTCGGTCATGAAGTCGTGCCGGAACGCCTCGATGTAGCCGGGCTCGTACTGCTTGGAGAGCCCCTTGAGCTGGTGGAAGACGCGCTGCGCCAGCGCCTGGAGTTCCTCGGTCTCCTCGGGCTCCTCGGACGCCTGGTACTGGCGGAACCGGCCGATCCAGATCTTCAGTTGCGCGTACTGTTCGAGTTTGCCGAGCCCGCCGAAGTAGTTCAGGCTGGCCTCGACCTCGCGCGCCAGCGCCTGGAGCTGGCCGCCGGGGAAGTGCATCTCGGCCTCCCAGAGCAGGCGGTCCTCGGCGCTGAAGGCGGTGGTGAGCTCGGGCTGGAGCCGGTCGAGCTCACGGCGAAGCAGCTGGTACTGATCGATCGCGGCGCGGAGCTCGCGGCGCGCCTCCTCGGTCTCGCGGGTGATCTCGTCCAGCTCGGCCCGGGCCTCTTTCCGCTTGCGTTCGATCTCGGCCTGCGCGGCGACGACCAGTTGCTCGGCGTCGTGGTCGGATTCGAGCGACGCCTTGAACTGGGCAAGCTTGCGGACCAGGTCTTTTAAATACTGCTCGTCGGCGCCCGTCTGCTCCAGGTCGCGGAGCCGCGCTGGCCGGACCTCACGGAGCCGCTGCGTGGCGCGTCGGGCCCGCTGTTCGGCCTCCCGGAAGTGGGCGGCGGCCCGCTGGGTCTCGGCACCGAGTTTCTTGGCGCGCGTCTTCGCTTCGGCCTGCCTTACTAATTCCGCGAGACGTTCCAGGGATGGGGTCATTGGGACATTCTCTTCCACTATTACGTTCCATGCCGTTGCCATCAAGTTCGGACCATGGGGGGACATGGTTTGCGACGCGTCGCGTCAGACGAGCACCCCATCGTCGAAGGGCCGCTCGAAGCGACGCCGCGACGGCCGGCCAAGCGCATCCTTTTCCAAGGGCGGGATCAACATCATGCAGAGGATGGGCCGTGGCGGCGACGTCGGCAAGGGAAGCGGGACCAAAGCCCGGGCGGTCCTGGCCGGACAGGCCCAATCCGCCCGAACCCAGAAGCCCGCGCCAGGACCGCTTTGGCGTCCTTGGCCATGACGCGCAGCCCCCAATTGCCGGCATGGCTCCCACTCCCTCACCAGATTCAACGAATCGTAACTATCTATCATACCACGATCGGCCGAAGAATTGAACCCAGACCACGTCCGGGACAGCCCGCTTCGTCGGGCGATTATTCCCAATCGCAACACGACCGGGTCCGGCGTTGACCCGCCGGCGCGGGACTTTGGGCAAGCTGGGTGCTGGCGCGAATGGCAATCGAATCGTAATCGAGTCACGGAGCCAACAGCGGCTTGCCGTTGTCCTTCGGGCCGAGCGTGAGCAGGAACGGGACGGCGGTCCGGGCCCATTCCACGGGGCCGAGATAGTTGGCCGCCTTGCCGCCGAAGGTACTCCTGAGCATCTCGGTGTCGATGATCCCCGGGTTGAGGGGGACGGCAGCGAGGCCCGGCGGCAGCTCCTGGGCCAACGCGCGGGTCAGGCCCTCGATCGCCCACTTCGTTGCGCAGTATGGGGCGACCTCGGGCGACGTGGACCGGCCCCAGTACGAGCTGAGGTTGACGATCACCCCCGACTGCCGCGCGATCATCGCCGGCACGACGTGGCGGAGGACGTGGGCGACCCCCTTGACGTTCACGTCGATGATCCGGTCGAATTCCTCGGCGGGGACCTCCCAGAGCGGCGCGTTGCGGTTGATCAGGGCCGCGTTGTTGACGAGCAGGTCGGGCGCGCCGAAGCGGGCGAGGAACCGATCGGCCCACGCCCGGACCTGGTCCTCGCGCGCGACGTCCACCACGGCGAAGTCGTGCGGTTCGCCCAGGGTCGCGCGGAGCGTCTCGACCGCCTCGGCGGTGCGCCCGCAGCCGACGACCGTGTGCCCGAGCCCGGCGAAGCCCTCGGCCAGGGCACGCCCGAGACCCCGCGTGGCCCCCGTGATCACGATCAGCTTGTGCGCAGATTCCGCCATTCGACTCCGAGCCTCCTTCGCTCGTTCCCGGAGGGTTCTTCCCGTACCAGTCCCACCGATTATACGGAACCCAGGAATACCGTGCGCGGAGCGGATTCGGCGCGGTAGGACCGACTTCAGTCGGTCCAGACTCTCTCCCTTCGCGCGAATTCTGGACCGACTGAAGTCGGTCCTACCACGCCAAGTCAACCGCGCGGTTCAGGCTTTCCGTGATCCGTCTGACTTGATGACCCTCGCCCGTTCAAGGAAAGCCTCGCGCGACTTCAGGGGCGGGTGCGGCAAGAGGTTCTGGCTCCGCCAGGAAAACCGCGGGACGATCTCCGTTCCCGACCCGATGATGAATACGAGGGGACCGCGCCTCGACGATCCTTGGCAATTGGATTAGTAGGCAGCGAAAACATGCCACGCGCCGAACGAACCCAACTTCGCTCACGCGCCGAACGAACCCAATTCGTCGTGCGCCGAACGAAGCTATTTTGAAAATGAGCATACTTGGTAGGATGCATGAAATGCACCATCTTTCCAATTTGCGTAAGAAATTATATTATATATGCTTAATATAATTATATGTTCGCTCCTCACCGAACGAAGCCGCCTCCGTCTCGCGCCGAACGAACCCAACTTCGCTCACGCGCCGTGGCTTGCAAAGCCGGACCGCCCATGAAACACTACACCTGTTCAATCCGGTACGATGGCATCGATGACGGCATGCAATGGAGCTTATCTCATGAGCCGAGCGAACGACTCCCCTCCCGCGTGGCTCGCGGCGGTGCTCGGAGGGCTGCTGGTGTTGGCGCGCCCGGCGTTCGGCGACTCGCCGCCGGTCCTCCCCGACCTGCGACCCAACATCGTCCTGATCATCGCCGACGACTGGTCGTGGCCTCACGCCGGCGCCTACGGCGACAAGGTCGTCAAGACGGCCGCGTTCGACCGGGTGGCCGCCGAGGGGGTCCTCTTCACGCGGGCCTACTGCGCCTCGCCCTCGTGCACGCCGTCGCGGGGCGCGATCCTGACCGGCCAGGCGGTCCACCAGCTCGAAAACGGCGGCAATCTCTGGAGCATCTTGCCCAAGAAGTTCGTCTGCTACCCCGACCTGCTCGAAGAGGCCGGCTACGCCGTCGGGCTGACGGGCAAGGGGTGGGGGCCCGGCACGATCGAGGGGACCGGCCGGACCCGCAACCCGGCCGGGCCGAACTTCAAGGGATTCGCCGAGTTCCTCAAGACCGTCCGCCCCGGCCAGCCGTTCTGCTACTGGTACGGCAGCCAGGACCCGCACCGCCCTTACGAGAAAGGGTCGGGGCTCAAGTCCGGCATGAGGCCCGAGGACGTCGTCGTCCCGCCGGTCTGGCCCGACCTGCCCGAGGTCCGCAGCGACATCCTCGACTACTCTTTCGAGGTCCAGCGGTTCGACCAGGCCGTCGGCGCGATCCTGAAGCAACTCGACGACGCCGGGCTGGCCGAGAACACGATCGTCGTGGTGACGAGCGACAACGGCATGCCCTTCCCGCGCTGCAAGGCGAACCTGTACGACTCGGGCACCCACATGCCGCTGGCGATCCGCTGGCCCGCCCGGATCAAGGAGGGGCGTACGGTCGATTCGTTCGTCAGCCTGACCGACCTGGCCCCGACGTTCCTCAAGGCGGCGGGCCTGCCGGCCCCGCCGGAGATGACCGGCCGGGACCTCCTCGCGCTGCTCGGGATCGGGACGACGCCCTACCCGCGCAACCACGTCTTCCTGGAGCGCGAGCGGCACGCGAACGTGCGGAAGGGGGACCTCAGCTACCCTTGCCGGGCGATCCGGACGTCGCGCTACCTCTACCTCCGCAACCTCCGCCCCGACCGCTGGCCGGCGGGCGACCCCGAGATGTACAAGACCGTCGGGCCGTTCGGCGACGTCGATCCCTCGCCGACGAAGGACCTGATCCTCGACCATCGCGACGAGCCGAAAATCGCTCCCTTCTTCCGGCTGGCCTTCACCAAGCGGCCCGCCGAGGAGTTCTATGACCTGGCGAGAGACCCGGCTGAGATGACCAACGTCGCCGACCGACCGGAATACGCCGCCATCAAGGCGGAGCTCTCCGGCATGCTCGACCGCTGGATGGAGAACACAGCCGACCCCCGCGTCGATCCCGGCGACGACCGCTTTGATCGTTATCCGTACGTCGGCCCGCCGC
>JBKOZB010000198.1:0-5071 GCA_046744225.1 Planctomycetota bacterium
CGGCCGCGCCAGTGAGTTCCGCGCGCACCTCCGCACCGACGGCGCGCGGTCCGTGCTCGAGGTGCCGTGCAACACCATGATCCGCGACCTGGACGGCCGCCGCCCGCCTCGTAAGAAGGGCAAAAAGGGCCCGAAGCGGAAAGTTCCGTTCGTCCGGGTCGATTCCTGGGCCAGGAAGCTGCCGGCCGCCCGCTGGACCCGGTTGACGGTCCGCGACGGGGCCAAGGGGCCGCAGCAGGTCGAGGCGGTGGCGGCCCGAGTGTGCGCCAAGCTGGGGCGGCGGATCGGGCCGGAGGAACGGCTGCTGGTCATCCGGACCACCGGCCCGGAGCCGGAGGTGACCTACTGCCTGAGCAGCGCGGCGGCCGACGTCCCGCGGGGGGAGCTGGTGCGGGTGCGGTCGTGCTGGCACCGGATCGAAGAGGTCTTTCGACAAGTCAAGGGGGAGGTGGGGATGGGCCATTACGAGGTCCGTAGCTGGGTGGGTTGGCACCACCAGGTCACGCTCGCCCTGCTGGCGCTGTGGCTCCTGGCCCTGGAGCGGCGGCGGCTCGGGGGAGAAAACCCCGACGGTGACGGTGGCGCAGATGCGGGCGATCTTCACCGAGCTGCTCCGGAAGCGCCCCCGACGGCGTCGGAGATCGCCGCAGCGGTCAGCCGTGTGTTGCGGCGTAACGAGGAGGCGCGCCTCTACCACTGGTACTCCAAGATCAAGACCTTTCCGCCCCGACGACCGAGGCCGGGGGTTCAGTTAACTGTGACAGTAGAAATAAGCCTCTGGACCAGGAGCGGAACCGGGTCGAGCGGTTCCTCAACCGAGGGAAGCACGACCGCTGGGTGGCGACCAGTGACGAGAAGACGGGACGTAATTTCCTGGCATTCTGGCAATTTGTTTCGAGCATGGTCCTGGTGCTCTGAGTGTCAACACGACCTAAGCCCAATACCGCTCAACGGCGCATTACGATTGCATCCCTAAACTCCTTTCGCAGCTGAGGATCATTGCGATGCTGTTAGTGCATCATTGCTTCTGTAAATTCCCAGCCACCGGGGGCTGGGCGGCGGCGGGCGAAGCCCGGCGCCGGTCTGACCCCGGTCACGGCGATCCGCCTTGAAAGCGGCAGGTCATCGCCGGTTCCTTGGAAGGTGCCAACCCACCCAAGGCGACCGACCAACGATGACCCACCAGATGCAGCCTAACGCCCTCGACCCGATCCTGGAATCCTGGCCGAACACGGATTCGACGGCATGGCCCAGGCCCTCACCGTCCTGCTCAACGAGGTCATGAAGCTCGAACGCTCCCACGTCCTCGGGGCCGCACCCTACGAGCGATCCGAGCAGCGGCGGGGCTACGCCCACGGCTTCAAGCCCAAGACCCTCCGGACCCGTATGGGGCCGCTGACCGTCGAGGTGCCCCAGGCTCGGGGCATCGACTTCTCCCCCTCGGCCCTGGAGAAGGGCGTCCGCAGCGAACGGGCGTTGAAGCTGCCGTGGCCGAGAGGTATGTTCACGGGGTCTCGACCCGCAAGGTGGCCGCCATCACCGAGCAACTCTGCGGCTTGGAGGTCCGCAGTGCCCAGGTCAGCCGGGCCGCCGCCGCCCTCGATGCCGAGTTGGAGACGGGGCGGAACCGGCCCTCGGCGAGATGCCTTACCTGATCTGGGATGCCCGCTCCGAGAAGGTCCGCCACGGCGGCTCGGTCCTCTCGTGTGCAGTGCTCGTGGCCATCGGCATCGACACCGAAGGCCGCCGCTCGATCCTCGGGGTGAGCGTCGCGCTCTCGGAGGCCGAGGTCCCCTGGCGGGAGTTCCTCTCCGGCCTCCAGGCCCGTGGGCTTCATGGTGTGCGGAGGGTCGTCAGCGACAGCCATGCCGGGCTGAAGGAGGCGTTGAGGGCCCGGCTCTCGGGCGTGCCGTGGCAGCGGTGCCAGTTCCCCCTGGCCCCGAACGCCAGGGCGTATGTGCCCAAGGTGGCCATGCGGAAGCAGGTCGGTGCCAGCCTCCGGGCGATCTTCGACGCCCCGGACCGCCCCGAGGCCGAGCGGCAGTTGGAGTTGGCGGTCACGAAGTCTCGTGCGACGGCCCCGAAGCTGGCCGAGTGGCTGGAGGCGAACGTGCCTGAGGGCCTGACCGTCTTCGCCCTGCCGCCGAGCCACCGGCGGCGGCTGCGGACGACGAAGATGCTGGAGCGGATCAACCAGGAGATTAAGCGACGAACGAGGGTGGCGACCTTGTTCCCGAACGAGGCGTCGGCCCTTCGCCTGGTCAGTGCGGTGCTGATGGAGATCAGCGAGGACTGGGAGACGAACCGCAAGTATCTGATGATGGGACCGGAATGACCTGCCGCCTGGGGAGGCGGAATATACAGAATCGGTGTTGCTCTATCCTACGCGGGAAAACTGATCGCATGGGTTTGGTCCTTCTGTCAGGGCGTTTTCATCGCCCGTTCCAACCTTTGTCCAACGACCTCGAACACGCGGCCCCTCGGCGACGGCGCCACGTCCTCTCCCTGGGCGCGCTCGAAGGTGTTGGGCTTCACTACGCCACCCGCAGGTCCTCGATCGCTGTCGCTCCCTCGCTGACGATCTGCACCCGCGCTAGCGGCGGCCGCAACAGGTTGGGCGCCACCTCGGCCACGATGACCAGAAGCACCAGAGCGCCAGCGACGATCAGGTTGCGCTTCGGCCTGGACTTGGCGCCGCCTCGCGAACAGGTTCGCCTCCACGAGCACGATCACGGGGTGAGCATCGCCAGGGTCGCCGCGATCCGGGCCCGGCAGGTCGCGCGGCCGAGGATCGCCAGCGACTCGTAGAGCCCCGGCCCGACCCCCTGCCCCGTCGTCGCCACGCGGAGCGGGTTGACGACCTGGCCCATCGGGTGCCCGTGCGACTCGGCGTAGTCGTGGATTGCCCGCTCCAGGGTCGGCACGTCGAACGGCTCGGCCGTCGCCAGGACCTCGTCCAGCGCGCGGAGCATCTGCGGCACCCCCTCCTTGCGGAGCCGTTTCTTGACCGCATCGGGGTCGTACGTCAGCATCTCGGTGAAGAAGTAGCGGCCGAGCCTGAGGATGTCGGAGAAGACCTTGAGTCGGTCACCCAAGGCCGCGATCACGGTCTCGATCCGCGCGCGGGTCGCGTCGGGGAGCGGTTCCGAGACGAGCCCTTCCTTCGTCAGATAGGGCAAGACCCCCTCGACCTTCTGTTCCAGCGGCAGGGTCTTCATCCACTCGCCTTCGAGCCAGAAGAGCTTGTCCGGGTCGTGGCTTGCGGGCGAGCTGTTGACCTTGTCGAGTGTGAACTTCTCGATCAGCTCGGCGCGGGTGAAGACCTCCTGGGTGTCATCATAGCTCCAGCCGAGCCGGGCAAGGTAGTTGAGCATCGCCTCGGGCAAGTAGCCCTTCTCGCGATACTCGTGCAGATTGACGTAGATACCGAGCTTCTCGTAGTTCTCGCGCTTCGAGAGCTTCTTCTTCGACCCCGGCTCGGCGACGTAAGGGACGTGGGCGAACGCGGGGAGCGTGGCCCCCAGGGCCTCGAAGAGCAAGACCTGCGCGAACGTGTTCGACAGGTGCTCCTCGGCGCGGATGACATGGGTGATCTTCATCGCGATGTCGTCCACGACGCTCGCGAAGTTGTAGAGCGGCGTGCCGTCGGGCCGGACGATCACGAAGTCGCCGATCTCGTCGCTCTTCTGCTCGACATCGCCCTTGATCAGGTCGTGGACGATGACTGAACGGCCGAGCGGGACCTGGAATCGCAGGGCGTAGGGCCGCCTCTCGGCCTCGAACCGGGCGAAGTCGGCGTCGACGACCGGCTTGCGGCGGAACCGATAGGCCCGCTTGGCGGCGTCGGCGGCCGCCTTGTCGGCGGCGCGTTCGGCCTCAGTGCTGTAATCGCGGTAGACGTGTCCCGACGCGACGAGCGCCTCGGCCGCCTCCCGATAATGGTCGCCGCGCTGCGACTGGTAATACGGGCCGAAGGGACCGCCGACCTCGGGGCCCTCGTCGAAGTCCATCCCCATCCAGCGGAAGCCGTCGAGGATCAGTCGGACAGCGTCCTCGACGTGCCGTTGCTGGTCGGTGTCGTCGATCCGGAGCAGGAACTGGCCGCCGAAGTGCCGGGCCAGCAACCAGTTGAACAGCGCCGTCCGCACCCCGCCGATGTGAAGGAAGCCGGTCGGGCTGGGGGCGAACCGTGTGCGTACGCTCATGATCTCGGGCGTCAGTCGGGTGGTCGAAATCGCTTACCGTCGAACGGATTGGGATCACGATAGGCGGTTTCGTCCCCGCTGTCAACCGCGCGCGATGCTGAGCGCGACGCGCTGATCGCTCCACACCGCGACGCTCAGGCCGGCTACACCGTCGTTGCGCCTCCCGAGCCCGCGCCGGAGGACGATCGGCCCGGCTTCTCGCAGCCCGGCTTCTCGTAGCCGAGGCTCTTCAGAACCTCGAGCACCTCGCTCCATGTCGGGAACATCCGGCCGCTCGTCTGCTTGTACTCGTGCATGGCCTCCATGAATTCCATCTCGGCCTTGGTGTATTCGCGCTCGCAGGTCGTCGGATCGACGAACCGCCGCCGTCCACTAACCTGCCGCGCATTGGCGGCGCGAGTCGCTTGCGCGGAGGCACGGCGATTGATCCATTCTTGTTCTTCGTCCTTCGGCGATGTCAGCATCGGAACGGTCGGCTTCGGGCCTGGTGCCTGATTCATTCGGGATGCACCCCTGGCTTGGAATCTGCCCCTCCGAGCAGGGCGGACTTGACCTGGAAGAGCCTGCCCGTCATGGCCGGCCCTCCCTGATGACAGCTCCCTACCTCGTCCAAGTTCTCCGAGATTCCAGCATCATCGCTGGGCTCGTCTGTAAGACAGTACGTCACCACCGGTGACACCATGCATGTCACACTCATTTTTTCGCCCCCGGTTTTTGAGTGTAGTCGTTCCTGGCCTGGGTGTTGCTTGAGCCGTAAACATCCCGTATACCAGGCCGCATGAGCGATTCGCCTCCGCTTCCCGAGCCGCTTTGGGACCTTGGGCCGCCCGAGGCCCAAGCCGCCATCCGGGCACGGCGGGAAACGC
>JBKOZB010000009.1:0-4562 GCA_046744225.1 Planctomycetota bacterium
GGCTCATCCCGCGCCGCACGAACCGTCATGCCTCCAAAGAGGCACCCTGCCCATGAAAATGGATGTGTGATCGCATTAGTTGAATTCACCTTATTTTCATGGCAAGCCAATTTCAAAAGAGGTAATATATACCTTCCCGGGAGTTCGTGCCGGCCGGAGTCGGCGAGCCTTCCCAAGCCGAGGGTGCACCGCTGCGGACGGCGGTGGGCCGGGATCCTCCCGAAATCGTCTTGCGGATTATTCAGAGGTAAGCCGACCGACGCGCATCGCGGACTATTTTCAGAATTCGTGGACGGCGCGGCGCTCGGAATTGATGATATCGTCAGGGAGAGTCAGTTCATTTCCGGCTCGAGCGGCCCGGCCAGGGCTTGGTGATAGAAGAGGCGGCCGGGAAGGGTGGGCATGAACGAGCTGGGGACCCAGGGATCGGGGCCGTAGCGAAGGGTCATCCAGAGGCTCATGCCTTGCCACTGCATGCCGCGCTCGAAGGTGCCGTCGGCGCCGCCGATGATCCGGTCGGCCTGGAGGAACAGGCCGGGGCCGATGGTGTTGGCGAAGGCGGGGACGAGCGTGGTCCGGCTCTTGAAGCTGGTCAGTGCGTTCTGCTCAATGGTCAGCGGGTGCAGCCGGGCGCCGATCCGGTGCGTCTGGGCCTTCCACTCGTCGAGCGTGGCGTAGTCGGCGGCGAAGTGGGGCTCCCAGAAGGCGATGTGGCAGACGCGGCCGATGCCGAAGATGACGATCAGCTCGGCCCCTCCGGCCTTCAGTTCGGCAATTCGCGCGGCGTAGTGCGGCAGGCGGTCAGGCGTGGCGAACCAGCGCTGCGAGTCGGGGACGGTCCGGTCGCTGAGCGGGCCGTAGAACGCCGACTGCATCGCGTTCTGGAAGGCGCCGGGGTGGTGGGCGGGCAGAGTCGCGCCGTGGCGGTCGCTCCATTCATCCATGTTGAAGCCATGGACGTGATCGCAGGAGACGTCCCACTCCTTGAGGAAATAGACGGCCCAGCGATACATGCCCATCGGTCCGACGGGAAGGATCAGCGCCGCCGTGCGCCTCTGCTCGCGGGTCCGCCGGATGGCCCGCGCGATCTCGTGGCCGAGCATGACGTCGAAGTCGGTGAGCGACGTGCAGGCGACCGGCTCGAAATCGTGGTGCCACCAGGGCCTGCGCGCGCCGATCGACTCAGGCGGGTGCGAGCAACAGGCCTCAATCTTGGCGAGATCCCAGCCTTGAGGGAGGAACTCCTCCATCAGGGAGCCGGCGAAGGTCGTCAGCAGGTTCATCGGTGGTGTTCATCCTCGGGGGTGCGGTGCTCTTGCCCTGTCCGCCAAGCAAACCGTATCACGTTCCCGGGCACGAGGAAACGGGGTAAGCGATGACCGAGCGCTGGGTCTTCCTCGACGTAGGGGACGTCCTCCTCGACGAAGATCCGCTCACCTACCGCAGCTTCCGCCGGCACGTCGAGGCCGTGCAGCGGGTGCGGCCGGACCTGACGTTCCGAGAGCTGCTGGCCGCGCGCGAGGCGAGGGCCGCCGCCGGCTCGCGCTGGCCGGTCTACGAGGTCGTCTCGGCCGTGCTGGACGAGGCCGCTTGTGCCGCGGCCTGGGCCTCGGCCGAGCGCGAGGTCCGGGCCGAGTTCGCCGCCCTCTCTCCCTTGATCGACGGGGCGGACGCGCTGGTCGAGCGGCTCGCCCGGCGGTACTGGCTCGGCCTGATCGCCAACCAGGGGCCGGAGTGTCGCGCGCGGCTCGCTGCGCTCGGCCTGTTCGACCACTTCACGGTCGTCGCCCTGAGCGAGGAGCGGGGGCTGTTCAAGCCCGATCCCGGCCTGTTCCGCTGGGCGATCGAGCGGGCGGGCGCCTCCCCGTCGCGGTGCGTCATGGTCGGCGACCGGCTCGACAACGATGTGGCCCCCGCCAGGGCGCTGGGGCTGGCGACGATCTGGGTCCGCTGGCCGCGGCGTGCGGCGAAGGGCTGGCGGCCCGACGATCCGGAGGCCCTCGCCTATCGCGACTCGCTGGAGCGGTCCTCGGCGCCGGCCTCCGCGCCCGGGAGCCACGTCCGGCCCAGCCTGGCGATCGACACGATCGGCGAGCTGGACGCGGCTTTGGACGGGCTCGCCGCGCGCGCCTCGCCCCGCGACGGCCCTTGGGACGAGTCGGACGTTTCGTGATTCGTGTCCTTGGATTCTTTGCAGACCGTCGAGGGAAACGCCACCAGGCGCTCTACGCGGCGAAAGCGGCCGGCCGCAACCTGGTCGAGACCTGGAACCTGTCCAGGGTGAAGCCGAGCCGCGCCGGTCGGATGCTGGTGGTCGGCTGACCCCCTCCCGCACGGGCCCTGGGTCAGCCGACCTGGATCACAACCTTTCCGGTCAGCGTGCCCGCCTTCTCCAGGGTATTCTGCTCCAGGAAGCGTTCGGCCTCGGCGGCCTCGGCCAGGGGGAAGACGCGGCCGACCAGAGGTCGCAGCTTGCCGGACTCGACCCACCGGTTGATGTCCTCGGCGCACCAGCGCTGCTCGGCGGGGGAGGCGTTGAACATCGCGAAGCCGAGCAGGGCGCAGTCCCTCGGGTAGAACGCGCCGAGTGGGAGGACCGGCTTGGCCTGGCGGCCGGCCATTAGGATCATCCGGCCGCGCTTGCGGAGCAGGGGGACGGCCACCTCCAGGTTGGGCTCGCGCTGGGTCTCGTACCAGACGTCGATCCCCTCCGGGGCGAACTCGCGGAGCCGCGCGGGGATGGCGTCGGTCTTGTAGTTGAGCGCCAGGTCGGCGCCGAGCGACCGGCAGAGATCAACCCGCTCGGGGCTGCCGGCCGAGGTCGCGACCCGGGCGCCGGCGGCCTTGGCCATCTGGACGACCATCGAGCCGACCCCGCCGCTCCCGCCGGGGACGTAGACCGCCTCGCCCGCCGCCAGCCGGCCGAACTGGAACAGGCCCAGGTGCGCCGTGATCCCGACGAGCGCCAGGGCCGCCGCGTCGGTGTCGGCCAGGCCGGCGGGGACCGGATAGAGCCAGTCCTCATCGATCGCGGCGTATTCGGCCGTGACCCCCTGCCGCCCGAGCAACCCCTGGTTCGAGCCCCAGACCCGGTCGCCGACCCGGAACCGACTCGTCCCCGGACCGACCTGCTCGACCGCCCCGGCCAGGTCGCAGCCGATCACGTATGGGAAGGACATCGGCATCGCGATCAAGCCCGACCGCAGGTACAGGTCGATCGGGTTCAGCGCGGTCGCCCCGACCTTGACGAGGACCTGGCCCGGACCCGGTTCGGGCCGGGGCAGGTCGCCCACCTGGATCACCTCGGGAGGCCCCGGCTGTTCGATGTAGGCGGCACGCATCGGTGAATGGCTCCGTGTGGATCGAGATCGAGGCGCGAAACGTCGTCCGACCAGCAATGCCCGAGCGGAGAGGGATTGTCAACGAGGACTAATCGACCGAGACCTGGATCTCGTCGCCGACGACGCGGACGGGGTACGTCCCGACGCGCGTCCGGGGGCTGTTGAGCCAGCGGCCATCGACCAGGCTGAACCGCCAGCCGTGCCAGGTGCAAGTAACCGACTTATCGAAGACGATGCCGTCGCAGAGCGGGGCGCCCCGGTGCGGGCAGGCGTCGTCGATGGCGTAGTACGTCCCCTCGTCGAGGAAGACGGCGATGGTCCGCCCTCCAACCTCGAACGCCCGACCTCGTCCCTCGACGATCTCGCCCACGCGGGCGACGGTCTGAAAAGATTCGGGAGCCAACGCTCGAAGACCCTCGGAAGACGTCGGGCGGTCCGGCCGAGCCGCCGCGATGGGATTGACCTCTTGCGGCCCCAAACACTGGACTTCATGATAACGGCCGGCGTCTGTACGGGAAAACCCCGGAGCCGCGCCACGCCAGACTGGGAGCCCCCGCGATGACCGAGCCAACTGTCCCGCCGAGCCCGACGGCCGAGCCCTCCGAACCGCCGACGCCCCCTCCACTCGACGGCACGATCCGCGACCATACCGAGGGCTTCAGGGCCGACCTTTCGGGCGAGGAGGCAATCGATCGCCGGCTCGCCGAGATCGAACTCTTCGAGGCGTTCAACGAACGCCTGTTCGCGCTGCGGCCGCTCGAGAATGAGGCGATCGGATGGGTTGCCCAATTCCTGCGGCGGTACGCCTCGATCCGAGCCCAGCTCGCCGATGCTGCGCTCGTGTACTTGGCGGTGCACGAGAACATCCGGACGGTCTTCACCCTCGACCGCCGTGACTTCTCCGTCAATCGCCTGAAGCGGAACCGGAGCCTGACGATCCTCCCGGACATCTCTTGATTGGCGGCCGGGATGATGATCGATCCTGGTACGCTCGCCCCACGTCGGACGATCGCCGACGAATCCGATCGACTCAGGTGCGTGACCCTGGTCATCGCCTCCAGAATGTTAGCCCTCCTCGCACCAATGGTGGATTCTCACGGCCCCATGCGTCTTTCGGGCGGCCCACCCTCACCAATAATCGATCACCCATCTCCGATTCCAGGACTTTCGCTAACTCCGGCTTCGTCAACTTGGTGTACTCGATCAGAATCGTCGTGAACG
>JBKOZB010000075.1:0-4013 GCA_046744225.1 Planctomycetota bacterium
CCCCGGTTCGGTTCGCGGTCATGGTAGGCCCAGCAGTTGACCAGGTCGCCGTCGAGTGCCGAGCCCCCCTGCATCCCCGGCCAGGCCACGAGCGTCGCCAGCATCAGTGCCGGCGCGTAGACTCCCAGCGCCAGCCCCCCCCGACGCCGAGACGACCGGCATCCACTGCCCGAATCCGGGTAAGGCACTCTGACGGACCACGTCCACCGTCGAGACTACGTGCGTCCCGAAGGCGAACGCCAGGAGCGCCAGGCCCGTGCGCGTCCCCCAGGCGAAGGCCGCTCCCCACCGCCGCCGCTCCCCACCGCCATCGCGAACGAGCCAAAGAGGACCAGGACCCGCTCCTGCTGCCGCTACGACCATTGCGCGTAGCCCGGGATCAGGATCCGCAGACCGGCACGCGACCTCTCCGCCCCCGAATGACCCCTCACCACTCGCATCTGGTCCCGCCGGACCCCCGCCCCGAGAGATAACATCGGTCGCCACTCCATAGGAACGCGATGTCGCGCGGTCGCGTCGGTTGGACGCTCTGGGTCCCCGTGCCGTGGGCTCTCCGTCTCAATCTGACGATTGTCAGAGTATCGTATTCGGTGCCAATCGCTTTGGCAAATGTCCAGGAGATTCCAGCGATGTTTGAAACCTTGATGTCCCGCTCCGTGGGGATTTCGCATTCGTCCGGCGAAGATTTCGAGAAAATGCCGGACCGGCTCAGAGGATTCCGTGGGTCGCGTACAACTCGGCCAGCGAGACTCCCGCCTGGATCGCGGCGCGGGGGCGACCGCCGCGATCTCCCGCTCGGATGGCCGGGCCGGGACGTGGAACATCGGCGCTCAGAGATCTCAAGAGTCCTCGGAAATCGGCTCCAACCAACGACATCTCCGACGGAAAGACGAGGGACCACCCGCCCCTGAAATCCACCGATCGAGGTGAACCCGGCCCTCCTGGACTAGCTCGAACTTGGAAAAGAGAAACGTCCGTTCGCCCGAGCGGCAAGTTTTTCGATTCGGGGTAAACAATCCTTGCCTATTATCGTATATTACTACGCAGAGCCTCTCTAACGGGCTTGATCCTCACTGAGAGCCTGATAAAATATTTTGCCTTTGAATATCAGACCTACTCGGACTCTTCCCATGCCGCACACCTTGATCGGATAAAGTCGACGATCGTTAGTCCTGGTGTGCCCCCACGTTGGATCTCGGCCAGTCTCTCGGCCCGTCCTGGAACGGCGGGCGGAACCATCCCCGGTCAGGCAAGAGTTCGGTTATCACAGCTCAAAGGGCGTTCCACCCTTTGCACAGACATTACCGCAACTATGGAAAACCTTCGCAACGTCCGGAATATCGGGATTTCGGCTCACATCGACTCCGGGAAGACGACGCTTACCGAGCGCATCTTGTACTACGCCGGCCGGACCCACGTGATCAAGGAGGTCCGTGGTGAGGGAGCGGTGATGGACCACATGGAGCTGGAAAAGGAGCGCGGCATCACGATCACCTCGGCCGCAACGACCGTCCTGTGGGCCGACAAGAAAATCAATATCATCGACACGCCGGGGCACGTCGATTTCACGGTCGAGGTCGAGCGGTCGCTCCGCGTCCTCGACGGGGCCGTGCTCGTCCTCTGCGCCGTGGCCGGGGTCCAGTCGCAGTCAATCACGGTGGACCGCCAGATGAAGCGGTACCAGGTCCCCCGCCTGGCGTTCATCAACAAGATGGACCGGAGCGGGTCCAACCCCGCCAACGTGATCCGGCAGCTTGAGAGCAAGCTCGGCCTGACAACGATCCCGCTCCAACAGCCGATCGGGGCCGAGTCGAACTTCCAGGGCGTCATCGACCTGATCAACCGCCAGGCGGTCTACTTCGACGGCGACAACGGCGAGAAGGTCCGTCGCGAGCCGATCCCGGCCGAGCGGGCCGAAGCGGCCGAGCGGGCCCGCCAGGGCATGCTGGAGGCGCTGTCGATGGTCTCCGATGAGATCATGGAGCTGCTGCTTGAAGAGCAGGAGGTCCCGCTCGACCTGATCCACAAGACGATCCGCGAGGGGACGATCGCGCAGCAGATCTGCCCGGTGCTGATCGGCTCGGCGTACAAGAACAAGGGCGTCCAGTTGCTCCTGGACGCGGTCAACGCCTACCTGCCGAGTCCGCTCGATCGCGAGATCTTCGCCAAGGACAATAACAACCAAGGGGCCGAGGTCCCGCTCGCCGCCGACCCCGATGCGCCACTGGTCGCCATGGCCTTCAAGCTCGTCGAGGAGCCGTTCGGGCAGGTCACCTACATGCGGATTTACCAGGGGACCTTGCGCAAGGGCGAGTTCTACTACAATGCGCGGCAGCGGAAGAAGGCCCGGATCAGCCGCATCCTCCGCGTCCACGCCGACCAGAAGGAGGACATCGACTCGGCCGGCGCCGGCGACATCGTCGCCGTGATGGGCCTGGAGTGCGCCACCGGCGACACGTACTGCGCCGAGGGGACGAACCTGTCGCTGGAGAGCATCTACGCAGCCGAGCCGGTCATCGACCTGTCGATCCGGCCGGCCAAGCGGGCCGACTACGACAAACTCTCCAAGGCGCTGAATCGGTTCATGCGCGAGGACCCGACCTTCCGCGTCCACGTCGACAAGGAGACGGGCGAGACGATCATCTCGGGGATGGGCGAGCTGCACCTGGAGATCTACGTCGAGCGGATTCGCCGCGAGTACAAGGTCGACTGCTCCGTCGGCGCCCCGAAGGTGAGCTACCGCGAGGCCCCGACCAAAGCGACGCCGTTCAACTACAAGCACCGGAAGCAGACCGGTGGCTCGGGTCAGTACGCCCACGTCATCGGCGTGATGGAGCCGTTGCCAGCCAACTCCGCCGAGCCGTTCGAGTTCGCCAACGAGGTGACCGGCGGCCGGATCCCGAGCGAGTACATCCCTTCGGTCGAGAAGGGCTTCCACGACTCGATGGCCAAGGGGCCGGTCGCCGGCTACGAGGTCATCGGGGTCAAGATGGTGCTCCAGGACGGCTCGTATCACGACGTCGACTCGTCAGACATGGCGTTCCAGATCTGCGCCCGCGACTGCTTCCGCGAAACCTTCCGCAAGGCCGACCCGGTCTTGCTCGAGCCGATCATGAAGGTCGAGGTCGAGACGCCGGTCGAGTTCCAGGGGCCCGTGACCGGTGGGATCTCGTCGAGGCGCGGGGTGATCCTGGGGACCGAGAACCGCTCGGGCTTCGCGGTCATCTCGGCCGAGGTCCCACTCGCCGAGATGTTCGGCTACTCGAACGACCTTCGGAGTATGACCCAGGGCAAGGGGTCCTTCAGCATGGAGTTCCTCAAGTACCAGCGGGTCCCGAGCAAGTTCCAGGAGGAGATCGTCAAGAAGGCGCAGGTCGAGGCCAAGGCGACCGCCAAAGCCTGATCCTCGAACGATTGCCCAGCCCCGGCTCCCCAGACATCCGGCGCTTGTTTTTCAAGCGCCGGATGTCTCGTTTTCTTCGAACCCGGAGGCCTCGAAAGGCTACCGGGATCAGCGAGAAGTCTCCTGCAGAGCCCTGGTATCGCACCCCACGGGTGGGATTTGGGGTCTATTGCCCTGCAGGTCTAATGGTCTCAAGCCCAACAGAAAAGCCCACTTGCGAAAAATCGCAAGTGGGCGGGTTAGTGGAGGCGGCGGGAATTGCACCCGCGTCCCGAGATCAGGAACACCGAATCGCAGAACGACTTAGCTCGACTTCGTACATCCTCGATGGCTGATTTCGTGCGGGCAGGGGCATAGTCGTGCTTCGTAGTAGTAATGGTTTTTCGCAACGCCGACCATCACCACGACGAGGCCACCGGCCATGACCCTTTCCCCTCTCATCTTATCCGTCCTCGACACCTTCCGACCGGAATTCTCACTGTCCACCTGGTCCAAGGTGGTGACCCTTACCCTGGGGACCATCCTCGCTCGCGGGCGCCGGACCGTCACCGCCGCGCTGCGCCAGATGGGGTTGAAGGACGACCCCAACTTCAGCAAGTACCGCCAGGTC
>JBKOZB010000052.1:0-4751 GCA_046744225.1 Planctomycetota bacterium
TCACCGCTGAACTGGTGGGTGAAGTTCTTGAGGAACGTCTGGCCGAGCAGGGGGGGCACGTCCTCCTTGGCGGCCGGCATGACGAGACAAACGACGTCCTGGACCGTGAACTTGCCGACCCGCACCGAGGGGATCGTCATCCGCTTGGCCTCGACGATCGATCCGTCGGCCACCTGGGTCCGAACGGTCGGGTCGTCCTTACCGGGCTTCAAGCCGATCGCGGCGGCGAGCGCGGCGGGCAGGACGACCGACGCGGCGCCCGTGTCGAAGGCCAGCGGCTTGGTGAGCTTGCCGTTGAAGGTCACGTCGACCCAGTAGATGCCCCCCTCCTTCCGCAGCTCAACGGTCTCCGACAGCACGGCGCTCTCCACCTTTTCGAGCAGCTTGACGTTCGACTGGAAGGAACGCGACGGGCCGAGGGTCAGCTTCACCTTCGACTTCTGGTTCAGCATGTCGAGGGCGGACTGGACCTCTTCGTCCTTGGCCAGTCCCTCGTAGGTCTCGGTGACCTTGTTGACGAGCTGGCGGAGATCGAGCACCGCCTGCAGGAACGCCTCGCGTTGGACCGGGACCTGAGAGTTGATCTCCTTCCGCGTGGCGGGATCGGTCAACTGCTGGTTGATCAGGTTGATCTGGTCGTTCAACTGATGGATCATCGCGATCAGGCGGTTGTTCTCCTGGGCCGTCGTCACCTGGGAGAGCTGCTGGTTCAGCATGATCCGTTGCTGGATCAATTGCTGGACCATCACCTTGGAGTCCGAGGCCCCTTGCTCGAACTCGCGCTGGCGCATCTGGGCGAAGGTCAGCCGTTGGTAGAGCGTCCTGGCCTCGTTGAGCTTCTTTTGGAACTCGGCCTCGACCAGTAGGACGTAGGTGATTCCCGACCGGCGGAGGCCGTGCTTCTTCAAGGCCCCTTCCGCCGACTGGTCCTCCGCCCCGAAGACCGAAGCCGGAAGGGAGCACACGGAGAGTCCGATCGCCAGGGACGCGAGCCAGCGAGCCATGATCGTGACTCCAGGGTAACCCCGAGGGAGGGACCGCGGATCGTGAGGGCGAGACGAGACCGAGGAATCTTGCGGGTTGTCATGGGAGAAGCGGGCCGTCGGGACTTCGATACCCAGGAAAGGAAACCCAGACCCGATCCGAATTATGCGCCCTAACACGGATTCCATGCAAGCAATTTTCAATCGGTAGCTCTGCCAACAGCGAGGCCAGGCGGACGGCCGCGGGGCTGGCCCTGTTCCGGCCCGTCATCGGCCAGGCGAATCTCCCGGGCCGGTGGGTGTGCCGGGCGCGGCAGTTCGTGCGCGTCGGGGGGTGAGCAGGGCAGGGCTCACCGCGACCTAGGATGGAGTGCCCGGCCGCTTGGGATTCGGCGGCGAGTGCCCGGCCGGGCGCCCCGCCGGCGCTTGTTGATCTTCATCGAGGCGTCAGCGTGGACTGGAACCCCGCCCGCCAGGGCGGTCCTTTACCTTTCGGCCGGCCCTGGCACTTCCCCCGGAACAGCTTGTACCAGTGCGGTGTGATGGCCCGGCATTAGCGGCACCATCGGCGGGCGTACTGGTCTCGCACGGGCGCGGCCCCGAGGGATCGGCCGGACGGACCCCCGACGGCCATCCTCAGCCGATCGCCTGTAGGGCAAGCCAGGGCCTCGGCGCGGGTCCAGGTCGTGGGCGTGGTCGAGATGCGGGGCATCGGTACCGCACGTCCGGCTCGGCCATAATGGGGCGACGGGCTTGATGGGGACATCGCTGCGGGGAGGTCGAAGTCATGGACCGCGACGAGGCGCTGAGTTTGCTTCGAGGGGGACCGGAAGGAATTGCTGAATGGAATCGACGCCGAGCGGCAGACGAGGAAATCCCTGACCTCGGCGAGGCCCACCTCGGCGAGGCCGACCTCGGCGGGGCCGACCTCAGCTTGGCCAACCTCAGCGAGGCCGACCTCCGCGGGGCCAACCTCCCCGGGGCCGACCTCCGCGGAGCCGACCTCCGCAGGGCCAATCTCCGCAGGGCCAACCTCACCGGGGCCAACCTCGCCGGGGCCAACCTCAACGGGGCCAACCTCAACGGGGCCAAGTGCCACGGCACGGTCTTCGCCGACGTTGATCTGTCGGAGGTCAAGGGACTCGATCAGATCAAACATTGGGGGCCGAGCACGATCGGAACGGACACGCTCATCCGCTCGCGGGGCAAGATCCCTGAGGCGTTCCTGCGGGGTTGCGGCCTGACGCCGTGGGAGATCCTCTCGGTGAACTTCTATGACCCCGCACTGACCCCGGCGCTGTTCGCCGAACTCCAGTATCGGATCTTCGACGCCTGGACGAAGGGGCGATCCATGATCAATGGTTGCTTCATCTCCTATTCATGGGAGGACGCGGAGTTCGTCGACAAGCTTCGCGACTGTCTCATGAGCGAGGGCGTCAACGTCTGGCTGGACCGGCACGACATGGTCGCGGGCCCGATCCAGGACCAGGTCTGGCGGGCGATCCAGATCCACCACGTCGTGCTCCTCGTCCTGTCGGATGCCTCGGTCCGGAGTGATTGGGTCGAGAACGAGCTGGACATGGCCCGGAGCAAGGAGAAGGCCGAAGGGCGGGCCGTCCTGTGCCCCGTTGCCCTGGACAACGCGTGGAAGACGAAAGTTGAGGCGAAGGACGGGCCGGGGGACCCGAACCGGCAACTCTGGCGGACGTTGTAGCAGAAGCTGGTGGTGGACTTCTCGGGCTGGAGGACGAAAGCCTTCGAGGAGGCGTTCCAGAAGTTGCTGCGGGGCTTGAAGGTCAATTACGGGCCCACCGATCCCCCTGCGACTTGACCTCGCGCGGGGACGTTGCGTGATGGAGGCCGAGGCGGGCTGGGCGGGGCTGGTGCGGAGGCGGCGGCACATCGGCGACTTCTGCCAGTGGAAGGACCACGACGCCTACCAGAAGGCGTTCGAGCGGATGCTCCGCGACCTGAAGACGGAGGAGTCGAGTGGGGGCCGGAGCGAGTGATGGCGGGCCTCATCACCGCGACCAGGGCCGGCGCGTCGATCCGCAACGGCAACAGTGCCACGGGCTGATGCTCAGATTGAGCCGCCCGTGGTTGTCCGTCCGCATCGGCCCCGCACCGTCCCCGCACCACCACGCGCGGGATCGCTTCCCGGCATCAGGGTTCCTCGCGGCGGGGGATCGGGGGTAGACCGGAGTGTCCCGCCCTCGTGGTCCTCGACGTGGAGGAACTCCCGGATGCCGCCGCTTGCCGTCCTGGTCGCCGTCCCGCCCCTCCTCGCGGCGAGACGCCCTTAACGTGAAAAATGTCCGTTCCGAGGCGTGACCCCACACCCTCCGGAGGCGAGTCAGCGAGGACCGTGACACCCGTTTTGGAGGCAGGACGAGGCATCATTGCTTGGCGATATCCTGTGCGCGCTTGACCGGACCGTTTCCGGCTGCTCCGATGAGTGTTCAGGTTGGCCAGAGGAGGGACCGAAGCGTAGGTCTCTCGCGTCATCTGGGAAATGTCGGCTGGAGCTTCTCCAGGGTGGTGGTGGGCAGGACCTCGGCGATCCGCTCGCCGTCGAGCCCGAGGTGATCCTGATGGACGAGCCTTGCTCGGCGCTCGACCCGATCTCCACCGCGCGGGTCGAGGACCTGATGGACGACCTGAAGGACGAGTACACGATCGTCATCGTCACCCACAACATGCAGCAGGCCCGCCGGGTCAGCGACATGACCGCCTGCCTGATGCTCGACGAGTCGGCCAAGGACGGCCACCGCACCGGCATCATCGCCGAGTTCAGCGCGACCGACCTGCTCTTCACCAACCCCAAGGACCCTCGCACCGAGGAATACATCACCGGCCGGATCGGCTGATCGGAGAGATCCCATGGAAACCTCGCTCGAGATCGTCGTCCGCTGCACCGAGATCGACGTCAACGGCCACGTCAACAACGCCAGGTTAGTCGAGTACCTGGAGTGGGGGCGCGAGGACTGGTACGAGCGGAACGGCCTCCCCTACGACCGGCTCTACGCCTTGGGGGCCATGACCGTCACGGTGAACCTCAACCTCAACTACCGCCGCGAGTGCTTCCAGGGCGACGTCCTGACCGTCACCACCCGGCCCGAGCGGCTGGGCCGCTCCAGCTTCGCCCTCCGCCAGGAGATCCGGAAGCGCGACGGCTCGCTCGCCACGGATGCCGACGTGACCCTCGTCACGATCGACCCGGCCACCCGCAAGAGCCGCCCCGTCCCTGACGCGCTGGCCCGGGCCTTCCCGAGTTGACGTTCTCCCTGGTGAACCCGGGACCACGCCTCGTGTCTGGGTGTCGCCGCGCTTTACGTTTCTGTTACTGCAGTTCACCCTTGGGTGGCTGATACGCACCCCTTCCAAGGTGACTTTTGTGCTTGATTGACTATGATCCGATCACATTACCGTAATCTGGGCGTTATGATGTCGTCTCGGGAACTTCAGGCTGTCAATTTTGGCCCAAACCCAACAATGACACTGGTGGCGAAATCCCGTCAGCGGCCGATAGGCCGGAGTCTGGGTAAGATGGGGATCCCTGTGAAGGGGAAACCCACCAGCAGCCGAATTCGCCACCAGTGTCAACAATCGTGACACGAGCCGCAAAGTAGCGACTCCACATTTCGCAAGATGGCCGAAAGGCGAAATGAGACCGCTCAAAAAGGGTCGCCAGAGCCAGGAAAAGGCACGAATCCGGGGTGATTTCGTAGCGCCAAACCGAAAGGCGAAATCAGCATTGGTTCACTGGGG
>JBKOZB010000053.1:0-3847 GCA_046744225.1 Planctomycetota bacterium
CTACTGGTAGGGTCGAGGACTGGCGCGGTGCCCCGATGGGTCCGTTTCCAGCCCCCGCCTCCTCGAACGGCGCGAACGGATTTCCCGTACGCCGCTCTCCTGTCTGCTTCGCGTCATGGGTTATGGGACCTATCGACCGGGAGCGCTTTCGGGCGCGGCCCAATACCGGACCCGGTAATCCCCGAAGAGCCCGAGCCGCTCATGGAGCCACGCCGTACTCCACCTCTTCCAGCCGAAGCCTCCACGGCCCCTCGCCCTCATCAAATGGCGCCGCACCCTCTGCTCGACCCACAGCCTCACATAGGCCAGGCACCGATTCGAGTTCCCGATCCGGAAGTAGTTCACCCACCCCCGAAGGATCGGATTGATCTCTGCGATCAGCCGACCCACCGGTTGGGACTGAACCCGTTGGAACACCCCCCTGAGCCTCCCCAGCAACGCCGTCCGCTGCGTGAGCTTCGGCGTCACCTGCGCCCGCCAGACGCCCCGCAGCGAGCGAACGCGCCGGAAGTCGAAACCCAGGAATCCAAACGTTTCTCCCTGACGCAAGTCCGCGATCCGACTCTTGGCCTCGTTCACCCGCAGGTCGAGCTTCGCGAACTCCTCCCGTAGCCGCCGGTGTATCGCCGTAAGCAGCCAGTCATGGCGACGATGCCAGTCCACGAGGATCACGAGGTCGTCAGCGTACCGCGCGTATTCCACCCGCCTGTACGCCCCTTCCTGCGTCATCCTCTTGGCCCGCTCCAGCATCGCATCCACCTCGGTGAGATAGATGTTTGCCAGCAGCGGCGAAAGCACCCCGCCTTGGGGCTCCCCCCGTTTCCCGGAGGTTCTGAGCATCAGCTTGAGCAGATGCAGGATCTCGCCGTCCCGAACCCGCCGGGCCACCTTCCCGAGCAGCAGGTCGTGCCGCACGGTATCAAAGTAGGCGGCCAGATCCAGGTCGATCACCCGCGTCTTGCCGTGGACTATGCTCTTCTCCACCCGAGCCACCGCCGCCTGGGCCGTCCGCCGCGGACGATACCCGTACGACCCGTCGCAGAAGTCCGCTTCGAAAATGGGCTCCAGAATGAGCTTAAGCGCCCCTTGGACCACCCGGTCTCGAATCGCCGGAATCCCCAACACGCGGTCTTTGCCTCCGCCCTTGGGAATCTCGACGCGCCGGTTCCGCAGCGGCCGATAGGTGCGGGTGACCAGTTCGTCCCGGAGCTGCATGAGGAACGCCTCGACGCCGCCTCCCTCGATCGCCTCAACTGTCACGCCGTCGATACCCGGCGCCCCGTTGTTGCGCTTGGCGAGGTCGTACGCCGTCCTCAGCGTCTCCCGCTTGGCCACGTGGACGTACAGGCCCCAGAACCGCTTCGTCGTGTCAGCCTTCGCCGTGACGTAGATCCTCCGCCTCAGGTCTTGCAGCCTGACGGACGGCACTGTCATGCCGCCCCTGCCTCCCGTGTTGTCGGAGGAATTGCAGAACAGCAGGGTCCCTTTGCTCCACGGGCATTACCCCGCTTCGTCGCTACTCCGGACCCGTCCGCCACCCTCTCGCCGTCGGTCGACTTCCCGGGTCCCCCGGTTATACGACCGCCCCGGCTCCGCCGATTTCGCAGCGGGGCGAGGAGGGCTTCTCCAGTTGCTCGATGTGTCTGTCTCACCGTGCCGTCGCTCCCAACCCCGCCGGAGCGTCCCGCCGCGTCAGCCAGACTGCGACGGCCCGTATTGCCTTCGCGGAATCATCGCCCGCTCGGCCTCCGAGGTTCGGATGTTTCGGGGTCATCTCGCGTTCACTTGCGTTACGGCCCGGTGACTCGCTCACCATCCTTCCGATGGCCGGGTAGAGCGCTGACGCGCCCACGGGAGGGTCCGGTGGCATGGCCACGGCTTTCGCCGTGGGCCTCAGTCCGGCTCCCAATCGTGACGTTTCCAGCGCCCTCCCTAAAATTCCGGACGTTGAGTTTTCCCCAGTCCGGCTTCAAGCCGAGGCGTGTCTGATCAGCCATGCCCTTCCCGCGAGACCTCCGAGATAAAGCGCCAGGTCCGCGTACCCTCGGTGGCCTCTCGGTTTGACAGGACCTTCGTTGCCGGTACGCCTTCCTGCGTCTTCGGCTGGCATTGTCAGCCAGCCCGCCTCAGGCCACTCCAGCAACCACCTCGACCCACGGGCCCTTCGCTCCGAAAGGGTTGTCATGTCCCTTTCATCTCCGCTACTACGACCCGATCCGCCAGTCTCGCCAGCTCCTCCTGATTTCCCAAGAACATTGGTTATACAGAAGGCCTTCGCCCGACGACATGGTCTGGGCTGCCGCCGAGACCTTCCCTGCTTTGGGTCAGCATTCCTTCCACGCGTGCCATCACCTCTACGCCGGGAGGAGGGGCAGGTCCATATCCCCGCTGAGTCCCTGCCCCCATCGCCTTCCTCAACAAAGCAGTGAGTCGGCTCCTCCAACGTCCCGACATCGGCTTCAGTCGGGGCCCATCTCTCGACGCTGTCCGTGTTCGCTCCGCTATGGCCCGCGCGGTTGCTCGCCCTCCTGGACCGATCCGACCTGGAGAGACATCGCTCTCCGGCCGCCGAGGACTTCCTACCCGAGCTTTCCCTCAGGAAGGTCACCCTCCCCGCGAGTCGGGTATCGCTACACGGCACCCGGGGCGGACGCCGCGACCGGACTCTCACCGGTTGGAGCACTGCCGTTACAGGCTGCGCGCTTCGTCGATGGGCTCCAGAGTCTTGGTCTCCCTCCACCCTGCCATCCAAGCTACGGGGCGTCTGGCTCTTGCCCCGGCGGGACTAGCACCCGCTAGACACACCTGCCTTATCTGGACACGCGATCACTTCATCCGCCCGCGCCAGCACCGACGGCGGGATCGTCAGCCCGATGGCCTTCGCGGTCTTGAGGTTGATGGCGAAGTGGAACCGGTCGAGTTGTTCGACCGGCAGGTCTCTGGGGTCTGCGCCCAGGAGGACGCGCTGGACGAACTTGGCCGAGAGTCGGCCGATCGTTTTGAAGCTCACCCCGTAGCTGACCAGGCCCCCTTTGGCCACGATCTCTCGGGCCTGGAACATGGTCGCCAGCCTCTTCGCTCTCGCGGTCTCGATGATCAGCTCTGCGTGACTCGTCACCATCGCCTCCGACACATAGCCGATAGCCTCCACCTCCCCGGGCTGGAGCGCGCGCAGACCCGCCCGCAACTCCTCGACCGAGGCGACGTGCCGCCCGACGAGCTCCAGCTTGAGCTGGCGGGCCGCGTCTCGCGCGATTTTCACCGACTGCCGAGCGACGGGGTTGTCAGGGTTGTAGAACACCCCAACCCGGCGGAGCCCGGGGACCATCTCCTTCAGAAGCTCGAAGCGCTTCGGCGTGAGATCCGTGAATTGGCCGTAGAGGCCTGTGAGCCGGCCTCCGGGATGCCGGAGGCTCTCGACGAGGCCGAGCGCCACCGGATCGCTCCCGACGTAGAAGACTATCGGGACGCTCTTGGTCGCCCGCTTGACCCCGAGCGCGGCCGAGGCGGCCACCGCATAGACCAGGTCGACCTTCTCCTCCTCGAGACTCCTGGCGAGCGCGTCCACTGACTTCAGATCGCCCTTGGTATCGCGTACGGAGAGGACGAACTGTTTGCCATCTTCGAGTCCCACCTCGCGGAGGCCGTCCCGCAGCCCGTCGATGGCTGAGTAATAGGGTTTTCCGTGGAGGACCACTCCCACGCGATAGACGCGGGCTTGCTGCGCCTCGACGGCGAGCGGCGCGGCGAACAGAGCGAGACCGCCAGCGATGAACGCTCGCCGGTCCACTACTGGATGACCTCGTCGGCTCGCAGCAGCACCGACTGGGGAATCGTGAGGCCGAGC
>JBKOZB010000062.1:0-8696 GCA_046744225.1 Planctomycetota bacterium
GACCGGCTTTCGTCCAATCCGCGACATGGGACCGATTCCTCTCGCCTTGCCGGGGAAGCGTCGGGAGCCCGACCGCTCCCGCTCCCGCCGTCCTGGGTGTTCGTCCGGGAGTTAATGGATCAGGGCGAGGACCTCGCCGCCAACCTTCTCGGCGCGGGCCCGTCGGTCGCTGATCACGCCGCGGGGGGTGCTGAGGATCTGGATGCCCATGCCCCCGAGGATCGGCTTGAGTTCCTTGTAGCCGCTGTAGATCCGGCGGCCGGGCTTGCTCACCCGGTCGATCCGGGTGATCAGCCGCTCGCCGTTGGGTCCATACTTCATGTGGAGCCGGAGGGTGCGGGAGGGGATAGTCTCGACTTCCTCGAAGTCCCAGATGTATCCCTCGTCCTTCAGGACCTGGGCGATCCCGCGCCGGAGGTTCGACGAGGGCATCTCGACAAAGGGGCGCTCGATCCGGACGGCGTTGCGGATCCGGGTGAGCATGTCGGCGATCGGGTCGGTCATCATGGCGGAGGCGGTTCCCGTCAACCGCCGCGGGTAACGCGCTCGGGCCTGGCGAGACGGTCGGCGGGCGGGAGGCGTCGGCGCGGCGGAATCTTCTGTGTCGGGTGCGTGCAACGCACCAATTCGTTGCGGCACCAAGGGATTGGTGCGTCACGCACACCCTACGGAGATCGGTTCTTACCAACTGGACTTCTTGACGCCCGGGATCAGGCCGCGGCTGGCCAGGTTCCGGAAGCAGATCCGGCAGATGCCGAACTTGCGATAAACAGCGCGGGGGCGGCCGCAGAGTTTGCAGCGGTTCCGGTGCCGGACCGCGAACTTGCGGGGCGTCTCCGACTTGATCATCTGGGCTTTGGTGGACATGGCTTGCTCGCTGTCACCTGGAGAGAAAGAGGACTTCGCGGCGGGGCCGGGTCACGTCAACGGCCGCCCGCGGCCGCGCCCTTGCCCTGCGGGGGCTGGCGGAAGGGCATGCCGAAGGACCGCAGGAGTTCGCGGGCCTGCTCGTCGCTGTCGGTTGTCGTGACGATCGTAATGTCCATCCCTTGCGTGTGCTGGAGCCGGTCGGCGTCGATCTCGGGGAAGACGACCTGCTCGGCCAGGCCGAGCGTATAGTTGCCGTGCCCGTCGAAGCTATTCGGGTTCACGCCGCGGAAGTCGCGGATACGGGGCAGGGCGATCGAGATCAGGCGGTCGAGGAACTCGTACATCCGCCGGCCGCGCAGGGTCACCTTGCAGCCGATCTCGTTCCCCTCGCGGAGCCGGAAGCCCGAGACCGAGACCTTGGCCTTGGTTACGAGCGGCTTCTGGCCGCTGATTCGGCTCAGGCTGTCGACGGCCGCGTCGAGCAACGCCTTGTCCTGGGTGGCCCGGCCGACCCCCATGTTGATGACGATCTTCTCCAGCTTGGGGATCGCCATCCTGTTCTTCAGGGCGTACTTCGTGGCCAGGGCCGACGCGATTGTCTGATTGTACTGGTCGAGCAAGCGAGCCATTCAGGTCGTCCTTCATCGCTTATTTCTTGGCGGCGCGGGTCGGTTTGACCGGGCCGACGTCGCCCAGGCTGGCCGAGCACGACTTGCAGTAGCGCTGTTTCTGGCCGGCCTCGGTGAACCGATGGCCGATGCGGACGCCGCGGTTGCAACTGGGACAGTAGAGCATGACGTTGGAGGCGTCGATCGGCATTTCTTTCGAGAGCCGGCCCCCCTGCTGGTTCTTTTGGCTGGGCTTCAGGTGCTTGTAGACCCGGTTGACCCCCTCGACGACGATCTTGTTCTTCTCAGGGAGGACGCGGAGCACCTTGGCGATCCTGCGGCTCGAGGGGGACCCCTTGTCGTCGCCGGTGATCACCTCGACTTGGTCATCTTTGCGAATGTGCATGGTCGGCTCGGGAAGAAGTTCTCGGGAATGAGCCGGAGTGCGGAGCACGCCCTGCAAGGACTCGGACCGTTCAAACCACCTCGGCGGCCAGGCTGATGATCTTCATGAACTGGCGTTCGCGGAGCTCGCGCGCGATGGCGCCGAAGATGCGGGTGCCGCGGGGCTCGTTATCGTTGTTGATCAGGACGACGGCGTTGCGGTCGAACTTGACGTACGAGCCGTCGGGTCGGCGGGTCGAGTTGCGGACGCGGACGACCACGCAACGGACGACGTCGCCCGCCTTGACGTCACCGCCGGGAGAGGCCTTCTTGACGCTGGCGATGATGATGTCGCCGAGGCCCGCGGTCCGGCGCTTGTACCGCGAGGCGCTGCCGCCGAGGACCTTGAAGCACATGACTTCCTTGGCCCCGGTGTTGTCGGCCACGTCGAGCCGGGTTTGCATCTGGATCATGGGACAAGCTACCTGGCGGAGGCCCGCTTCTTTTGGGAGGGTGGGTACCGCCCACCGGAATTCCAAATCCAAGGTGGGCGGTACCCACCCGACGAGAATCGAACCTATCCCTCGGCCTGGGCCGCCGCCTCACCCTCGCCGGCCAGGGCCTGCTGGGCCCCTTGCCGGATAATCCGGACGATCCGCCACCGCTTGAGCTTCGAGAGGGGGCGGGTCTCCATGATCTCGACCAGGTCGCCCAGGTGCGACTGGTTCTCCTCGTCGTGGGCGTGGCAGACCGTCCGGCGCCGGAGAAGCTTGCCGTACTTGGGGTGCGGGACCAGCGTCTCGATCTCGACCCGCCGGGTCTTATTCATCTTGTCGGAGGTCACGATCCCAATCTCCGTCTTGCGCCCTCGGCGGGCGGGAGCGGAGGCGGGCGTGGACGGGGGCGTCGGTTGGCTCATCACGGTTTACCAGTAAGGGAAACGTTAAGCTTGGGAGGCCGTGGCGGCCCGTTGTTCAGTCTCGATCTCGCGGAGCCGGAGGATCGTCTTGATCCGGGCGATCTCCCGCTTGGCCTTGACGATTTCGCTGGGGGCCTCGAGCCGCTCGGTCTCGCTCTGAAGGCGGAGCCGGAACAGGTTCTGCTGCGTCTCCTTCAGGAGCAGCTCGAGTTGCTCGTTGGTCTGCTCGCGTAGCTCAGCGGGCTTGGTCATGGCTGAACTCTCCGGGAGGCGGCTCGGGGCACGCCTCCGTTGCTCGTTCTTGGCGTCCCGATCACAGCGTGGGCCGGCGGGTGACGAACCGGCAGTGGACGGGGAGCTTGTGCGCCACGCGGGCCAGGGTGGCGCGGGCCACGTCCTCGCTCACCCCGCCGATCTCGTAGAGGATCGTGCCTGGCTTGACGACCGCCGCCCAGTACTCGACCTCGCCCTTGCCCTTACCCATGCGGGTCTCGGCCGGGATCGAGGTGACACTCTTGTGGGGGAAGATGCGAATGTAGAGCTTGCCGCCCCCCTTGACCGACTGGCTGGCGACGACGCGCCCCGCCTCGATCGTCGCCGCGCTGATGCGGCCGGGTTCGAGCGACTGGAGGCCGTACTCGCCAAAGGCCACGTAGTTGCCGCGGGTCGCCTTACCTCTTACGCGGCCTTTTTGGCTTTTTCGGAACTTGACCCGCTTGGGCATCATGGGCATCGGTGCCGCCCTCCGTCTTGAGGTAATCGCCTTGGTTGACCCACACTTTGACCCCGATGTGGCCTTGCGCCGTCTTGGCCTCGGAGAAGCCGTAGTCGACCCGGGCCCGGAGCGTGCTCAGGGGGATCGACCCCAGATTGGCGGACTCGGTCCGCGACATCTCGGAGCCGCCGAGCCGGCCCGAGAGCTGGATCTTGACGCCGCGGGCGCCGCCGTCCATCGTCTGCTCGAGCGCCCGCTTCATCGTGCGGCGGAAGCTCGACCGTTTCTGGAGCTGCTCGGCGATGTCCTCGCTGATCAGTTGCGCGTCGATCTCGGGCCGGTTGACCTCGACGATCTTGACCTCAATCCGGCGGCCGGTCAGTTCCTGGAGTTCCTCCTTGAGCCGATCGACCTCGGCCCCCTTGCGGCCGATGATAATACCGGGCCGCGCCGTCGAGAGGAAGACGGTGACCGCGTCGCGGGTCCGCTCGATCTCGATCTTGGGGATGCCGGCGTAGCTGTACTTGCCCTTGATGAACATGCGGATCTTGAAATCTTCGACCAGCAGGTCCTTGAATTCATGCTTGGAGGCGTACCAGCGGCTCCGCCAGTCCTCCATGATACCGACGCGGAACCCGGTCGGTCGCACCTTTTGGCCCATGGGTCAGAGTCCTCTCGGGGTTAGACCTGGTCCTCGCCCACGTCGCGCACCGCCGTCAGGTCGGCCAGGCCGATCTCGATGTGCGAGCTGCGGCGGCGGATCATGTAGGCCATGCCCCGGGCGCGAGGCATCAGCCGCTTGAACATCGGGCCGCCATCGCCGCGGGCATCGACGACGACGAGGTCGCCGACGTTGCGGATGCCGCGGTCCTCGGCGTTGGCCATGGCGCTCTTGAGCACTTGCTCGATCAGCCGGGCCCCGCGGTGGGGCATGTACTTCAGGAGATCGACGGCGTCGTCGGCGTATTTGCCGCGCACCAGGTCGAGGATGGGGCGGAGCTTGCGCACCGAGATCCGGGCGAAGCGGTGCCGGGCGGTGTATTCTGCGACGGGACTCATGGCCGATTCCTACCTGTCCTCAAGCCGATTTCCGCGGTCGGTCCGATCCGCACGCGCGGCTCACTTCCGGGCGCCCTTGGCGGCCTTGCCGCCGTGGCCCCGGAAGGTCCGGGTCGGGGCGAACTCGCCGAGCTTGTGGCCGACCATGTCCTCGGTCACGTAGAGCTTGATGAAGTTCCGCCCATTGTGGATGGCGAAGTTCTTGCCCACGAACTCGGGCACGATCGTGCAGGCGCGTGCCCAGGTCTTGATCGGTTCTCGGTTGCCGTTGGCCTCGGCCCGGTACACCTTTTCGAGCAGCCGCTCGACGACATACGGGCCTTTCTTCAACGAACGTCCCATGAGTGTCAGGTCCAGGAAGCCCGCGAGGTCGAACGCAAAAAACCCAACGCCAACGGAAGGCCGCCGCCCTTGGGCTCGGCCCTAGAGACGGCGGGGCCGGACGTCGCCTCGAAGGGCCGACGACCGGCGGGGGAGACGGCGACGCACGGCGGAGCCGCGCGGATCAGATCTTCAACTGGCCGTACCGGACGCTCCGGCGCCGGCGGATGATGGCCGAGTTCGAGGGCTTGCGGCGGCGGCGGGTCTTGCCGCCCTTGGCCAGCTTGCCCGTCGGCGAGCAGGGATGGCGACCGCCGGAGGTCCGGCCCTCGCCGCCGCCCATCGGGTGATCGACCGGGTTCATCGCGACGCCCCGGGTGTGCGGCCGGCGGCCGAGCCAGCGTTTGCGACCCGCCTTGCCCAGGCGGATGTTCATGTGGTCGGCATTGCCGACGACGCCGATCGTCGCCCGGCAGGCCGCCGGGATGCGCCGGACCTCGCCCGAGGGGAGCGTGATCTGCGCCCAGGTTCCCTCGCGGGCCGTCAGGGTGGCGGAGACGCCGGCCGACCGGCAGAGCTTGGCCCCGCCGCCAGGCTGCATCTCGAGGTTGTGGATCGACAGGCCGGTCGGGATCTTCGAGAGGGGCAGACAGTTGCCCACGCGCGGCTCGGCGGTCGGGCCGCTCGTGACGGTCATCCCGGCCTTGAGCCCGTCGGGGGCGATGATGTACCGCTTCTGGCCATCGGGGTAGACGATTAGGGCGATCCGGGCCGAGCGGTTCGGGTCGTACTCGATGTGCGTCACCTGCGCCGGGACCCCGTCGTGGTCGTTGCGGCGGAAGTCGATGATGCGGTACATCCGCTTGTGGCCGCCGCCGCGGTGCCGGGCGGTGATGAACCCTTGGTTGTTCCGGCCGCCCGTTTTGCGGAGCGGCTCGGTCAGGCTCTTCTCGGGCTTCTTGTTCTTGTCGGTCAGCTCGGCGAAGTCGCTGACCGAAGCATTTCGCCGCCCGGGGCTGGTCGGTTTGTAGTAGCGGATACCCATGTCGGCTCTCGGTTCTCAGTCTTCAGGCGGAGGGTCCGCTGTGCGGACCGCGCGACGCCCGGGCTCCCGCACAGCGGACCCCACGAAAACATCCGATTGGATCAATAGAAGTCGATCCGGTAATCTTCATGCAAGGCGACGATCGCCTTCTTCCAGTTCCGCATCCGGCCGACCTTGAGCCGGTGGCGGCGGGCCTTGCCGCGGCGGTTCTGGGTCCGGACATCGGCCACCTTGACGTTGAACAGGGCCTCGACGGCCTGCTTGATCTCGGTCTTGGTCGCCAGCGGGTTCACCTCGAAGGTGTAGGCGTTGTGCCGCTCCGACAGGTGCGTGGCCTTCTCGGTGATCAGCGGGCGGAGAATGACCTGGTAGGGCTCCAGGGCCGGGCCCTTGCGCTGGTATTGGGGAGGATGACGGAGCGTGACCATGGACTCAGCTCTCCGAGGCGGCCGCGGCGGCGGTCGGGGTCGCGGCCGGGCGGCGGGCCGGTTTCTTCTTGACCCGCTCCTTGAGGACCGCCAGCGCCTCGCGGGTCAGCAGCAGGTAGCGCTGCTTGAGGATGTCGTAGGTGTTGAAGTCCGAGACGGGCGCGACCTGCACCCCCTCGATGTTCCGCGCGCTGCGGTGGAAGGTCGGGTCGTGCGTCGGCAGGCCGATCAGGACCGTGCGATGGTCGAGCGTCCGGCCCAGGGCCTTTGCCTTGCTCTCGTCGACGGCGACGGTCGCCTCGGCCTCGCTCAGGTCGGGCCGACGGATCGCTTTGAGCACCTGCGCGACCTGCTTGGTCTTGGGGCTCGTCAGCGCCAGGCCGTCGATGACGATCGCCTGCCGGTCCTGGAACTTGGACAGGAGCGCCATGCGGATCGCGGCGCGGACGGCCTTCTTGGGCATGGTGTAGCGGTAGTCGCGGTTGCGGCGGGCGAAGGCGACGCCGCCCCCCTTCCGCTTGTTCGTCCGCTTGGCGCCGACGCGGGCGTTGCCCGTCCCCTTCTGGCGGAACAGCTTCTTGCCCGAGCCGGCGACGTCGGCACGGCCCCGCGTGTTGACCGTGCCGACCCGGCGCGCGGCCAGGTGCATCAGCACGACTTCGTGCAGGAGTTGCTTGTTGATCGTGCCGCCGAAGTCGGCCGGATCGATCGTTTCCTCGCCCACCTGCTCGCCGGCGGGGTTATAGACGGGTACGATCAGCATGGTTCAATCCATCCCCAGCTCGGAGCCCGGAAAATAGTCCAGGGAATTGTCAAACCTTGTTCGTCTGGCGGACCGTCAGGAAACCGCCATTGGGGCCGGGAACCGCCCCGCGGACCAGGAGCAGGTTGTTGGCCGGATCGACCCGGACAACCCGCAGGTTCCGGACGGTGATCCGGGCATGACCGTACTGCCCCGGCTTGCGGATTCCCTTGCGCGTGTGAGCCGGGTCGGCGCTGGGGCCTGACGAGCCGGGATGGCGATGCATCCGCTTGACGCCGTGACTGGCTCGCAAGCCCTTGAACCCGTGCCGCTTGACAACGCCCGAGAAGCCCCGCCCCTTGCTCGTGCCGATGACGTCAACGTTCTTGATCTCGTTAAAGACCTCGACCGTCAACGTCTGCCCCTCGGTCACATCGGCCGGCGCGTCCTGGCGGATCTCGCGGACGAACCGCTTGGGCTCGGCGTTGACCTTCTTAGCGTGGCCGCGCTCGGCCTGGGTCGCGTTCTTTCGCCTCTTATCGGCGAAGCCGAGCTGCAAGGCGTGGTACCCGTCGCGCTGATCTGTCCGCACCTGGAGCACTGTGCACGGGCCACATTCGAGGACCGTGACCGGGACAGCCGTGCCGTCCGCTTCGTAAATCTGGGTCATGCCGACTTTGCGGCCGAGCAGTCCGACGCGCATCGTGCAACTCCGTCGTGTTCCAGTCCTCTCACCGGCATTCGGTAGCCGGGCACCGCCGCTCTGGGGCTGACGCGGCCGCCCGTCTCGGGTGTCTTGTCACTGTTGAGGGAGCGGTTCGAGGGGGAGTCGAGTCCCCCTCTTCACGCCGTTCCCGCCGGGGCTGCGGACCCTTAGCCCGTGCTTTCCGGTCTTTCCGCGAGTCCCGCCCGCCTTGGGGATGGGACGATTAGGCCCCCGATGGGGACGCCTTGATCTTGATGTCCACGCCCGCCGGCAGGCTGAGCTTGTTCAGGGCGTCGATGGTCTTGTTCGTCGGCTGAACGATGTCGATCAGCCGCTTGTGCGTCCTGATCTCGAACTGCTCGCGCGACTTCTTGTCGATGTGCGGGCTGCGCAGCACCGTGTACCGCTCGATACGCGTGGGCAGCGGGATCGGCCCGTGGACGATGGCCTCGGTCCGCTTGGCGGTGTCGACGATGTCCTTGGCCGACTGATCGAGGATGGTATGATCGTACGCCTCCATGCGGATGCGTATCCGTTCGTTGCTAATGCCCGCCACGCGTTATTCCCTTCGAAAGACGACCGCCGACCCCTATTCGTCAATGCTCCGCGATGCACGCGGGAAAATAAGAGTGTAATAGAACGCGCGGTGGAAGTCAATCAATCTTCCTCGACTTTTTCCGAGCGGCTTCGCGCGATCTCAATTGATCCAAGCGACCGGGCACCTGGCGGTGGGCCGGGCGGTGTCTTTGCAGTAGACTGAAGTGGAACAGTGTGCTGATTCCAGGAGGAGTTGAACCATGCCTAGCCCGTTTCCGGGAATTGACCCTTATCTGGAAGGCCAGGGGCTTTGGCCCGACTTTCACGTGAGTTTTCTTGCCGAACTCCGCAACGCCCTCGCC
>JBKOZB010000221.1:0-4477 GCA_046744225.1 Planctomycetota bacterium
ACCATCCCCGCACGTGCGAATATTACTACGTGATCGCCGACGGCAAGACGGGCCAGGCCATCGGCATGGAGGCATCGTGGGACGTCTTCGGCACGGTGAAGATGGGCGAGTCGCACCCGAGGCTGCCGCACGCCGTCAAGGACGCCGTGCTGCTCTCGGCCGGCAGCCGCTTTGAAGAGCTGGCGCGGCGGGTCCAGGAGGGGCACGGCACCTTCGACGCCGAGAGTGCTCGCAAGCTGATGGACCGGCCGGTCGCGATGAAGTCGAACCTGCACAGCGTCCTGTTCGAGACGAAATCGACCCGCCTCTGGGTCGCGAACGCCTCGAAGACCGGCGCGCCGGCCGCGACGCAGCCGTATTACGCCTTCACCTTTGCCGAGCTCCTGACCCACAAGCCCGACACATCGGCCCCCGAACTGCCGGCGCCTCCCGCCGCGCCCCCGGTCGACGCGCCGGCGGCGGCCGAGGGGTCGCGCTGAGTCGTTCTGTCTCGGCCCTTGTTGCCGCCCGGCGTGCGGCGTACGATGGGCCGGCGTCGGGACAGGCAGTCCGGTTCGGGATCGACACCGGGAGATCGGACGACCCCGCCCACCGGATCTTCCTGGGTCTGATGTTCCCGGAGATCCGCGACAAGGGATGAGATGAGGCGACTCCGATGCGGTCGCGGCGATGGACAGTCGGTCAACTGATGCTCGCGGTCCTGGCCGTGGGACTGGCGCTTGGGCTGCTGAAGAGCGAGGTCGGCGAGATCGTCGCGCTGGCGGCCGGCGGGGTGGTCGGCTGCGGCCTGGCCCCCTGGTTCGCTTGCCGGGGGATGCGCAAGCTCGACCGCGAGCTGGCGCAGACGCTGGGCGACCTCTCGCCGCTCGACCCTTTGTCCCGCCGCCGCGCGTCGCTCGTGGCGCAATCCTATGTGCTGATCTGGGCCGCCTGGTTCTTCGCCGGGGTCGTCGTGGCGATCGCGGCGCTCGGAGTCTCGTGGCAGCTTCGGCGCGGGATCTGAGGAGACTCACCACAAAGGCACGAAGGACACAAAGAAGAATCAAGAATTCTTAAATTAGCAATTTCAGATTCGAAATCTTCTCGCTTTCCTTTACTTTGTGTCCTTCGAGCCTTTGTGGTGAGTCTCCCCCTTCAGCTCCGGAGGATGCTCCAAATCAGCACCAGGCCCAGCACCAGCGCGAGGATCAGCCCGCCGTAGGCGATCGGGGCGGGGCCGACGCGGAGGATCATCGACGAGCCGACGATCAGGCCCGCCATCACGATCCCGATCGTCAGGATGTGGCTGGCGCGGGTCAACTGCATAACCAGGCGTTCGAAGTGTTGCAGGTCGAAGTGCACGGTCAGCTCGCCGCGCTTGATCGATTCGAGCGACTGGCCGAGCACCTCGGGCAAGAGCATGGCGATCTTCTGCACGTCCTCGGCCGTCCGGGCGGTCTGCGACAGGATTCGCCAGGGATGGAACCGGCGCAGGGTCAGGTCGCGGATGAACGGGTGGAGCTGCGTGGCGATGTCGAAGTGGGGGTCGAGCGCGCGGCCGACCCCCTCGATTGTCACCAGCGAACGGATCAGGAGGACGAGGTCGGCCGGGATGTGCAGGTGGTGCGTCCGGATGAACGCGATCAGCTCGCGGAGCAGGACGCCCAGGTCGATCGTGTCGAGCGTCAGGTCGGAGTACGACGCGACCAGCTCGGCCGCGTCGCGCCGGAGGGCGCGGGGATCGACGTGCTCGCCGCGGATGTCCAGCGCGTCGAGCGCGCGGAGGACGCGGTCGGTCTCCTGCGCGAGAAGGCCGGTCAACAGGTCGGCGATCCGCTCGCGGGTCCGGCCGTCGAGCTGGCCGAACATGCCGTAGTCGAGCGGGGCGATCACGCCGCCGGGCAAGACGCGGAGGTTGCCCGGGTGCGGGTCGGCGTGGAAGAAGCCGAACTCGAAAATCTGCCGGAGCAGGATGCGGGCGCCCCGGATCGCGACCTCGGGGGGCTGGAGGCCCAGCGCCCGCAGGCCGCCGAGGTCGATGACCCCGACGCCGGCGATGAACTCCATCGCGAGCACCCGAGCCGTCGAGAATTCCTTCACGACGAACGGGATGTGCGCCGTCGGGTCGTCGGCGAACAGCGCCCGGCACCGCTCCATCGTCCGGCGCTCGACGTTGAAATCGAGCTCGCGCTTCAAGCTCCGCTCGAACTCGCGGGCCAGGGCCGAGGGAGCATAAGGGGCGAGGAACGAGAGCCGGCGTTCGGCCACGTGGGCCAGGTTCTTGAGGATGTCGAGGTCGGCCTGCACGACCTTGTCGATCCCCGGCCGGCGGATCTTCAGCGCAATGGCGCGGCCGTCGCGGAGGACGGCCCGGTGCACCTGCGAGATCGAGGCCGAGGCCACCGGCGCGGGGTCGATCGCGGCGAACGCCTCCGACGGCGGCCGGCCGTACTCCTCGGTCAAGATCGCCTCGGCCTCGGCGTAAGGGAACGGGCGGACGTCGTCGCGCAGCGCGGTCAGCTCGGTCGTGTAGGCCTCGGGTAAGAGGTCGGGCCGCGTGCTCAGGAGCTGGCCGAGCTTGACGAACGTCGGGCCGAGGTCCTCGCAGATCATCCGGAGCCGACGCGCCCGGTCGTACGGCGGGACGTCGTCGCCCAGTGCCACGCGCTCGATCGGCCGGACGATCCCCTCCAGGTGGAGCGCCGAGACGACGTCCTGGTAGCCGTAGCGCACCAGGGTCGCCAGGATCTGGCGGTAGCGGGGCAGGTCGCGGAGATGGCCGACGGTTTCGCGAATCAAGGTCGAGGACTTCCCGAGTGCCGCCCGCGACGCACCGGCGCGACGGGATGAGCCAAAGTGAGGCGGACCACCAGCTTAATCGCGCGACCGGGGCCCTCACAACCCGGCCGCGCGGTGACGCCGCGTCGTCGCCCTTGCATTATCTCGACACTTGCGATACATTGGTATCCATAATCAACGATGCCGCAAGGTGTTTGGGAAACGGGAACCCATTCATGCCCACTCAGGATCAGACGGGGGTCCGCCCCTTGGAGACGGATGACGACTTCGCCGAGACGCGACTCGAGGCCATTGGCTTCATCTTCCACGGGTTGATCCCCGAGGCGGGCGTGAAGCGGGGGGCCGTCAAGAACGGGACGAACCTCCTCCACTTCGCCCGATGCGCCAAGCTCGACAAGGTCGGCGATGCCGAGGCGAAAATTTGGTTCCGATCCATCCGCCTCGCCAAGCAACACCTCGACGAGACCGTCGGCACGAGCCGCTGGAAGTGGTGCAAGATCTGCGAGCGCGAGATCACCCAGAGGATACTCAACGAGCGCTGAGCGGGACCCTCGCGGGGGCGTGAGACGCACCAATCCGCCTGATCGAACAGCGATCCTGCGCAAGCGGAAAGCAGGTGGGGCCGACTTCTGTCGGCCCTCCATCCCGCTGTTTGAGAAATCTGGGCCGACTGAGGTCGGCCCCACCAGGACCTCGGATCTTCAGGCCTGCCGATCCAGGCTTGAAACCAGCGCCGGCGCTCAGACCTCCTCCTCTTCGCGGAGCTTGGCCAGGACGCTGAGGTCTTCGATCGTCGTGGTATCGCCGGTGCTCTCGCGGCCGGCGGCGACGTCGCGGAGCAACCGGCGCATGATCTTGCCGCTGCGGGTCTTGGGCAACAAGTCGGTGAACCGGATGTCGTCGGGCCGGGCCAGGGCGCCGATCTCTTTGGCGACGTGGTCGCGCAGCTCCTGGCGCAGTTCCTCGCTCGGCGACTGGCCCGATTCGAGGGTCACGAACGCGGCGACCGCCTCTCCGCGAATCTCGTCGGGCCTGCCGACCACGGCGGCCTCGGCCACCTTCGGGTGGCTGACCAGGGCGCTCTCGACCTCCATGGTCGAGAGCCGGTGGCCGGCGACGTTCAGGACGTCATCGACCCGGCCCATGAGCCAGTAGTTGCCCTGTTCGTCGCAGCGGGCGCCGTCGCCGGTGAAGTAGCAGCCGGGGATCTCACTCCAGTACGCCGCCTTGTACCGCTCGTCGTCGCCGTAGAGGGTCCGGAGCATCGCCGGCCAGGGCTGCTTGATGACGAGGAAGCCGCCCTGATTGGCGCCGACCGGCTTGCCACTCTTGGTCACGATCTCGGGGACGACGCCGGGCAAGGGCCGGGTGGCCGAGCCGGGGATGGTCGGGATCACGCCCGGCAAGGGCGCGATCATGATGGTCCCCGTCTCGGTCTGCCACCAGGTATCGACGATCGGGCAGCGGTCGCCGCCGATGACCCGGCGATACCACATCCACGCCTCGGGGTTGATCGGCTCGCCGACCGTCCCCAGGAGCCGCAGGCTCGACAGGTCATACTTCTTCGGGAACTGCTCGCCCCACTTCAT
The DNA here is from genome assembly GCA_046744225.1 of Planctomycetota bacterium. Classification (GTDB taxonomy): domain Bacteria; phylum Planctomycetota; class Planctomycetia; order Isosphaerales; family Isosphaeraceae; genus JBKOZB01. The sequence goes on from JBKOZB010000221.1 coordinate 4,368, forward strand.
GAACGCCCGGATGGCCGTGGGCGCGGTGTAGAAGATCGTGACGCGGTAGTCCTCGATGATCTTCCAGAACCGCCCCTCATCGGGCCAGTTCGGGGCCCCTTCGTACATCA
>JBKOZB010000253.1:0-2999 GCA_046744225.1 Planctomycetota bacterium
GCCGCCTTCTCCTTCTGGTTGGCGACGTAGGCGGTTTGCAGCTCCTTGAGCCGGTCGGCGGCGCGGGCCGCGAGCCCTGAGAGGGCGACCCAGAATGCGAACGCGAGCAGGCGGATTCGGGCGGGGTGGAACAGCCGGGCGGTCACGGACGGCTCCCGGGAAGGAAACACGACAGACGGAGGAAGAAAGCCAGGCGCGAATTTCGCAGCGGGCCTTGAAGATTGACAGGCCAATTTAGCAAAAAGTCCGGATAATAAGGAACAGAGAGACGCCGGAATTGCAGAACGGGCGTCGGCGACTCGACCCGGCACGGACTCCAATCGCGCTTGCACTCTCCACTAACCCGTTGGCTTGCCCGTTCTCCGGGCGCACAATGAAACAGTCCGCAATTTGACGAAGTTTCCGAGCGGAGGTGGTCCGGTGCACCGCGACGTATTGGCCATCGTGCTCGCCGGAGGGCGAGGGACTCGTCTGGAACCCTTGACGCGCGACCGGGCCAAGCCGGCCGTCCCCTTCGGTGGGCTCTACCGGATCATCGACTTCACGCTCTCCAACTGCATCAACTCCGACCTGCGCAAGATCCTCGTCCTGACGCAGTACAAGGCGGTCAGCCTAAACCGGCACATCGACCAGGGGTGGAAGTTCCTCACCCGCGAGCTGGACGAGTACATCGAGGTGATCCCGCCCCAGCAGCGGATCGCCGAGCACTGGTACCAGGGGACGGCCGACGCGATCTACCAGAACGTCTACACGATCGAGAAGGCGGCGCCGCGCGACACGATGATCCTGGCCGGCGACCACATCTACAAGATGAACTACGCCGAGATGATCGGGTACCACCGCGAGCGCCGGGCCGACCTGACAATCGCCTGCCTGCCCGTCCCGAGGCCCCAGGCGCGCGAGTTCGGCGTGATGGACGTCGATGGCGCCGGGCGGGTCGTCAGCTTCCTGGAGAAGCCCAAGAACCCGCCCGGCATGCCCGACCACCCCGAGATGACCCTGGCCTCGATGGGCATCTACGTCTTCGCCACCGACGTGATGTACGAGCTACTCTTCCAGGATGCCGCCCGGAGGGAGGCGAGCGGCCACGACTTCGGCAAAGACATCATCCCGGCGATGCTCGACCACGCGCGCGTCTTCGCCTACCCGTTCCGCGACGAGAACCGCAAGCAGGCCGCCTACTGGCGCGACGTCGGCACGCTCGACGCCTACTTCCAGACGAGCATGGACCTGATCCAGATCGACCCGATCCTGAACCTGTACGACCGCGACTGGCCGATCCACACCTACCAGCCGCCCTACCCCCCGCCCAAGTTCGTCCACACCGATCCGGACCGCCGGGGCGCGGCGCTCAACTCGATCATCTGCCAAGGGGCGATCGTCTCCGGCGGCCAGGTCTACCGGAGCATCCTCTCGCCGGGCATCCGGATCAACAGCTACGCGCTGGTCGAGGACTCGATCCTCTTCGACGGCGTCGAGGTCGGACGACACGCCCGCATTCGCCGCGCGATCATCGACAAGGACGTCAAGATCCCCCCCGGCTTCGACATCGGCTGGAACCGCGCCGCCGACCTGGCTCGCGGCCTGACCGTCACCGAGGAAGGCGTCACCGTCGTCGCCAAGGGCGAGGACCTCGAGCGGTTCATGCCGCATGAGGGGTGACGGGTGCCGGTCGGATCGCCCCTGCTGTCAGGGGAGGAACTCCCGCGCCTCGATCCGCGCGACCTCGCGACCCTCGATGAGCAGGGGGAGGGTGTCGCCGGCCTCAAAGTCGCGGCGCTCGCGGTAGCCGGGGTTCGCATCAGGGCCGGTCGGCGTGGTGTAAACCTCGACGCGTTGATCGACGAGGTTGACGATCCAGTAGACGGGGATGCCCGCCCGCGCATAGATACGGCCCTTGAAGTCGCGGTCGGTGGCGAGCGTGGAGTCGGCCACCTCGACCACGAGGGCAAGATTGGCCGGGCCGGGATGGCGGCCCATGTAGTCGCGGATCGCGCCCCGGACGACGGCCAAATCGGGCTCCGGCTCGCTGTCGGCCATGGTAATCGCCGACTGAGCGCGAATGTGCCAGCCGACCGGCAACATTCCGCGCAGGGTCTCGTGGATCAGCTCGATCACCGCATCATGAGGTGGCTTCCGTGTCATCTTGGCGACGATCCATCCTTCCAGCAGCTCGAACCGCTCGTCCTCGGCGAAGAATCCGTCCTCGATCATGCGGTGGTACTCGTCCACCGTGAACCGACGGAGGGGCAGAGGCGGGGGCGCGACGTTCCAATCGGGCGAGGTGCTGATCGACATGAGGGCCTCCTTCGATTCGGCCACACAGAGCCGTTGGTATCGTACCACGCCGGCGGCCCCGGCGTCAGCGGGCGTCGTCCTCGGCCGGGACGACGGGGGGGACCGAGACCTGATCGAGATGGTCCTCGACGCCCTCGGCCTTGCGGTCGAGGTGGTGGGTGTTGATGGGCTCGGCAGCGCTCTTGCGCCGTTCGTCGAGCCAGCGAAGCAACGCGGCGGGGGGTCGGGGGCACGGCGCCCTCGGCCACCCCGCCGGCCTTCGTAGGGGATAACCACGCGGGCCCAATCATCCCAAGACTGGACCACGCGGAGCACAGTTTCGAACCCAGTTATCCTATCCGTGATTTCGGCCGGGGGTCGTTCCAGGGGTGAATCCATCGCGTCACGCAGGGGACCGATCAATGAGGTACATTGATCCGTTCCCAGAGGTTGTCCTGCTTCACCCCGTTCGGCAACGTGCCGGCGAAATGCCACAACCTGTCGCCCTCGATCTTGCAGGTGAATTTGTACTCTTTGCCGATGATCGGCCGAAGGTCCTCTCTGTCAGTAAACTCCATATGCCCCGTGTACGTTCCATTCTTGAGCGAGTACGTGCCCCCGGCCCAGTGGCAGTCCTTCCCCGTATTGGGATCGAAAGAAATATATAGGTAACGATCGGGCGTCATGACCCTGAACAGCTCATGAGGGGCTTTGTGGAACTC
>JBKOZB010000162.1:0-8480 GCA_046744225.1 Planctomycetota bacterium
GACCTGCCTGGAGGGAACGACGGTCAACACTTGAGTGGAACGGGTCCAACCGGGTCGATCCGCGGCCGGGTCGGGTCCCTCAGGCCGTCGATCACTCGGGTCCCAAGAGCCCCTGGGCGATTGACGCCGATGGGGATGGGGGTGCGCGAGGTCCCCTGCAACACGCGGGAGGGGCAGTGGACGGGGCTGCGGCACTTCCTGCGGCCATTCCGGGGCGTGAGCAAGTGGTCTCTGGCGCAATACGTGGCGGTCTTCCCCTGGGCTTACAACCTAAAGCAGGTGACGAATGAATTCCTGAGAATTCTCTTGGGGATGCCCCCAAGCACCGTTTTGGCCCCATGAGCCACGATCGTCTTTCCAGTCCCTTACGAAACAAATGCGAGGGCTGATTGCTCAAGGCCCCCGAACATCGATTCCCAGTTCCGCAGGGAGGGATCAATACCGCGTGCTCAGGCTGCGTGCTTCTTCTTCTCGGCGATCAGGTGGGTGATCTGGCCGACCGAGTCGAGATGCTCGACACCGGCCTCGTGCGCCTCGACGGTGATGCCGAAGTGCTTTTCGAGGAAGACGACGAGCTTGAGCGTGCTGATCGAGTCGAGGATGCCGCCGGTGATGAGCGGGGTGTCCTCGGTCAGCTCGCTCGGGTCCTCCCCGGGGAGGAACTCGCGCAGGATGTAGTCGCGAACGATGCGCTCGATTTCCTTCATGAAGCCCTCTCTGAAAAAGCTTGGGGGGGCCGAGTCGGGCGGCTCACCCGGTGCCGCCGAAGCCGGCGGCGAGCAAGACGTTGAATTGCGGATCGGGCTCGATCGAGGGCCGGGCGCTGAAGCGGACCGGCAACGGTTCCTCGAACGCCTCGTGCAGGACCCGGCCTTCCATCCCTTCGGGGACGCGCAGGCCGAGCATCGCCAGGGCCGTCGGCGCGACGTCGTGCAGGTTCGCTCGCAGATGGCCGCCGGGGCGGATGTCGGGGGCGTGGATCGCGATGATCCCTTCCATCCAGTGCGTGCCGGGTAAGTTCGGGTCGGGACGGAGCAATCGGTTGCGCACGCTCACGCCCCACTTGGCCTGCGCCTGGTAGCCGTCGGCCGAGAGGGCAAGCACGTGGGGCAGTCCCTCGGCGGCCGGATCGAGGCCGTAGCGCTCGGCGACATCGAAGGCATCGGCGAAGAGCGGGTCGCCAGTCTCGGGATCTCGGGAGGCGAGGCAGACCTCGATGGCCTCGCGGCGGACCCGCGCGGCGACGCTCTCCTGGTTCGCCATCGCCGGGTTGAGGAAGATACAGCCGCTCAGTTGACCGAACGGGGCGAAGGCGGCCGTGCGCTTCCAATCGCAGCCGACCATCCCCTCGATCGAGCGCGGCGGGCACCGGCCCGATCCCCCCGGCTCACGGCGGAGCAGCCAGCGCCGGAGCCGGTCGCCGAGCCGCTGCGCCCGGTAGCGGAACCGGGTTCCGTACATCAGGGCGCGTTGCAGCCCCGCGCGGCGGAGCAGGCCGTTGACGTTGACCAGCGCCTTGCACGGGCCGAAGCCGTGATCGGAGACGGCGATCACGGCGGCGTCGCGCCGGGAGGCGAGCTCCATCAGCCGGCCGACGGTCTCGTCGAGCGCAGCGAGGCATCCCTCGGCCTCCTCGTTCCAGCCCGGCTGGCGCAGCCCCGTCTCATCGACGTTGAGGTACGGCCAGAGCCGGTGCTGGAGGCTGTCGAGGTTCTGGAAGTGGACCATCATGGCGGTCCAGTCGGTGCGGGCATCGGCGCGCTCGGCCACGTCGGCCTGGGCGCGGAAGGCCGCCCGATTCCGCGCGGCGGCCGCGCGCAGCTCGTCGAGCGACCTTGGCCGGCGCTTCCAGAGGATCTTGTGCGTGAAGTCGAGGGTGTGGGCGAAGACCTCCGCGCCGAACTCAGGGCACTGGGCGAAGGCCCAGTCGAGGCCGGGGGCGTCGGCACCGGAGATGACCAGGCCGCGGACCCGGGGTGGGGGGTACGTCATCGGCAGGTTCAGGCTGACCACCGCGCGCCCGGCCGCGCTCAGGACCTGCCAGAGCGTCGGCACGCGCACCCGCCCCGCATGATTCGCGCGGATCGTGCGATCGGACGGCTCGACGTAGAAGAACTCGTGGATGCCGTGGACCGCCGGGGTGCACCCGGTCGAAAAAGAGGTCCAGGCGACGGGCGTGACCATTGGGTCCGACGACCGGAGCGTGCCGAAGGCCGACCGCCGCCAGAGCGCGGCAAGGTTGGGCAAACGACCCCGATCGAACCAGGGCCGGAGCACCGTCATCGTGCCGCCGTCGAGGCCGAGGAACAGGACCCGCGATGCGGAAGCCGGCATGGGCGATGGCCTTGTGGTCCCCGAGTCCTCCCTTCTCCTTCCCTCGGGTGGCCGCCGGCCGTGGCGCGCCGGAAGGGGCCAACACGTCATGCGGGCCGGACGCCGGGTCGGCCGCAAGCTACTCCCTCCGACTCCGGCGGTCAATCCCGACTTTTTCCCTCAAGCGCCCCGGTAGACTCTGCCGATCCGGAGGGTAATGCCGGAACATGGAGGCGACCCGGTTCGCGACCCCCTCGTTTCGACGACGAGGGACGAGTCGCGGCTACTCGACGCGAGAGGTTGTTAGGCCCATGACCGCACGGACGCTCTCGGCCCCGGGCCGACGCTGGAGGCCGCTCCTGGCCGGATCACTCATGCTCCTGGCCGGCTGCACCGGGCTGGGCAGCAACCACGCCGCCCGGAAGATCCCCCAGTACGGCTGCATTGATCCCGACCAGCCGCGCGAGCTGCAGATGGTTTCGCTGCCGCCGTACGTCATCGAGCCCCCCGACGAGCTGGAGGTCTCCATCCGTCCGGCGGTTTCCGACCTGACCCTCACGACCCTCACCGTCCAGCCCGACGGCACTATCGACCTCGGTTTCCTCGGCGACGTCTACCTGGCCGGGCTGACCCTGGAACAGGCCGAGCAGAAGATCGCCCAGCACGTGGCCTCCCGCGCGGGCCCGCCGCCGTCGAACCAGCCGTACCAGGCTTCGGTCCGGCTCACCAACGGCACTCAGAGCAAGTCGTACTATGTCCTCGGGACGGTCACGACGCAGGGCAAGTTCCCGATCACAGGCAACGACACGGTCCTCGATGCGATCCTGGCCGCCGGCCTGCGCTCGAACAGCCTCCCCGAAAAAGCGTATCTGGTCCGTCCCCATCCGGCCGGTGGCCCCGACCAGGTCCTCAAGATCGACTGGTTCGGGATCAAGGAGCGGGGCGACACGCTCACGAACTATCAGCTCTTCCCCGGCGACCGGATCATCGTCCCCGGTGGCAAGGCCCCCGGCCTGTTGAGCACGCTACTGGGGGGATGATCAGACGATCCCGCGCGATAGCAATCAATACTTACTCTCGAGTAGCTCGATCTCAATTTCTACCGCCCGATATTCGTAGACTCCGAACGCCTCCTTCGGCTCGTTTTCCGGTGGGGTGCGGTTGAAAATCAAGCCTCAGTAGTTCCAAAATCAGTGCGCCGATTGGCTACATCGCAAACTCATATTCTATTCTCTTTCGGTATAGGTGACGTCGGAGACCCCGAGTGCTTCCTCGACCACCTGGAGCAACCAGAGCAACAGCGTCTTCCACCGCAGTCGCTCCAACAAGATCACCTGACCACCCCGGCGGGGCATCGCCAAGAGCGTGTAATGCACTCACAACCAGAGGTTCCGCAGCACCAGCGCGATCCCCACGTACAACAGCCGCACCACCGGGTGGCGGGTCGTCGTCCGGACCCGCGCCTCGTGCATCTGGCGGTGGGTTCGACCTCGGATTAATGTAAGTTCCCCAGGGAAGTGTACTCCCTCCTTCATGATGCAGCAACTGGGAATCCATACCGGTCGATCTTGCTCCAGAACCGCGACCCACGCGGTCGTGTACGTCAGGCACCGCACGCTCAACACCGCCGCTGCACTCGGCTCCTTCCCTTTCCTCCCTGAGCCACAGAGCCGCTGCGTGACGATCACCTGGGATGCCGCCGCCGTTCACCCCCGATCCAATCGGCAGGCCCTCCTCAACCCAGATCGCATAATCCCTTCGGCCCTTCTTGGTCTGAGTGCCAAGGACCTGATCGCTTTCTCCACCTCGGCGTGACCCTTCGCCGTGCGACTCACCGGGGCCCGTTCCTTCAACTCCTTCAGGATCGCACCGGCGGCCTGGGAGCAATCGACGCTCGGGACCTCAGTCCGTCCCTCCAGGAACGCCCCGTTCTCCTTGGCCCCCTCGGCGCTCCCCACGTCCCGGGCCTGGGGATACAGCGCCTTGACCCGCTCGATCTCCGGCTCCATCCGATTCCTGAAGGTCGCCTGGCCATCCTCCGGAGGCGCCGCCAGGGAGAGGGTGGGCTGTCGTTCCCCGGCCTGGTCCGAGCCACCGATCGGGCCGACGATCAGTGCCCGCCACCCCTCCTCGCCCCGCAGCCGACACATCCCCTCCCGCCCGAGGGGGAGGGTCGGGACCGCGTGGTCCCTCTCGGGTCGGGCGTCGTTCCACGACTCCTCTTGGGCCAACGCCACGGGGGCGACCGCCTCGGCCACGGTCTGGACGAACGACCGGGCCCCCTTCCGGCCCTGATTCGCCGCCACGGCGAGGCGGACCCGCCCCGCTCCGAACGCGGCCGACGTGGGGACGCTCATCTGGGCGCAGCGGGGAGTGGCACTGACGACGCTCCGGGCCTCCCGGTCGAGCGGGCAGTCAGTCTTCCCCCCCGGGGAGCTCGGGGCGAGGTGGCGGGCGATGGTGGCGACGCCGTCGGGTGTCGGGTCCTCCGTGGGCAGCTGACCCTGGCTGGTGAACGTGACGGAGCCAACGCCGCTGGGCCCGCCAGCGGGATCGACCTAGTGCACCGTCTCCTGAGGGGCGACGCCCGCCGGGTTGAGCCGTTCTGGGAGGGTCGGCACGCAGTCGAGCCTGGAGGGACTGGAGGGGATCGCGACCGGGACGGTGAACGAGGACTCGGAGCGGGCGACGAGGGGAGCGGACGCGGTTGAGCCTCCCGGGGTGCACGAGGGCTGAAGGCGACCACGAAAGCCGCTCATCATCGACATTGAGACGAGGTCGAACCCATCCGGACCGTGATCCTGCCCATTGGGAATCCCCGGTGATTAATATATAGTGAATGGCCACACCCTTCATTGTCCGACAATTTACAACCAACTGTCAGACAAAGTCAACGGTCGCGCCGATCGAGCAGACTGGCTTCCCTCTCTGTGTCCTTCGTGCCTTTGTGGTGAATTCTTTCCTCTCATCCCGGGATCGGCCGGCGGCCGGCGATGTTGATGCCTCGGCCTTGGTCGAAGTGGTAGAAGGTCTGGCCGATCGAGAGGTCCACCACGTCGACGAGGACCGCCTCCGCGAACCAGCCGACCACCTCGTCGCGCGTGTGCCGCGAGAGGTAGTGCGGGGCGTACCAGTCGAGGGTGTCGCAGACGCGGACCTCGGGGTCGGGGTGCATCGAGACCCCGATCGTCAGCACGTTGAGCGCGACCCCTGCGCGGGCGACGAGCCGGTTCGGGCTGGCCATCAGCCGCCGCTTCAGGCCGCCGACCGGGGCCATCAGCCGGCTCAACGCCAGGAGCGTCCCCAGGGGCAGGCGGGTTGAGATCGCCCGGTGGATGTTGATGATCCGCTCCAGGAGCGGCCGTTCCCGCGGGTAGACCCAGACCGCGATCCGCCCCCCCGACTTCAGGAGCTGGGCCAGCGCGAGGAACGCCGTACGGGGGTCGGGTGTGTGGTCGAGGACCCCCAGCGCGTAGATGTGGTCGAACGTCCCCGGCGCGAACGGCGGGTGGAGCAGGTCGCCCCGCACCAGGGCGACCTCCGGCAGGTCGATCGTCAGGTCGCGCGCGGCCTGGACCGCCTCGCTCAGGTCAAGGCCGACGACCCGTGCCCCCATCGCCGCCGCGACCCGAAGGTAGCGCCCCATCCCACAGCCGGCGTCGAGCACGCGCGTCCCGGCCAGGTCGGCGTCGGTCAGTCCGGTCCGGTTCCGGAACGTCGCCGCGTCCTCCTCGGGCCGGAGGATGCGGAACCGGTTCCACTGGAGCGAATAGGCGGACTTGGTCCGCGTCTGGTCGGTCATCCTCATGAAGGGCGGGTTGCGTCGGCTGTCCCTATTATCCCCTCCCACTGATCTTCGGCCGCGCTGCGGCGGATGTAAAGGGGCTCCAAAAACCAGGGATCGTCGTGCCGGCCGGCCTGCCAGGCCTCGCGCGCCAAGTCGATCAGGCGGCGGACGTCGGGCCAGTCGGCCGAGGGCTCGACCCGGCGGGCCGAAGAGGGCAGAGGTGTGCGCAGGCGGTCCACGCCGGGGCCGAGCACGACCGTCCCCTCGGCGAGTCGATTCAGCCAGCGCGCCAACGGCTCGATCTGCGTCGGTACGGTCCGGACGAGTGGCCCGCCCGGCTCGGCTCGGGCGAAGTCGGCCGCGTACACGTCGCCGCGCTGGGCGTCGGCGATGACCGCGACGCGCCGGGCCTCCTCCGGCGCGTTCCGCGCGATCGCCTCCAGGCTGTCGAGCCCGACCAACGGCTTGCCCGCCGCATAGGCGAGGGTCTTGGCCGCGGTCAGGCCGATCCGCAGCCCGGTATAGGAGCCGGGGCCCAGCCCCACGGCGATGAGGTCGAGGTCGCCCGGGGCCAGCCCGGCCGCGCGGAGCAGGTCGCGCACGGTGGGGACGAGGTTCCGTCCGTGCCGCTGGCCGGGGTCGGGCGTCGCGACCTGGACCGCGCCGGCGGCCGTCGCAATCGCCACCGCGGCGCGGGGGGTCGAGGTGTCGAGCGCCAGGATGTTCCACAACGAACGCACGCTCCCAAGGGCCGGGATCGGAATCCGGGAATGCGCGCGAAAACCGGGGCACTCGCGCGCGAAGCAGGACGGCTTGACCTTGACCCCCGCCCTCCGTCCAATCTATTCTATGGTAATTGTGTTGCGCACGACCTGAGTTTTCCAGGCCCTTCATCCCCGCCGCTTGATACTGTCCTCTCGGAGGTTCCTCCCGGTGCGCCGCGCTCTGATCAGTGATATTCACGGGAACCTCGAAGCCCTGGAGGTCGTCCTCGACGACATCAAGTCGCAGGGGATCAGTGAGATCTACTGCCTGGGCGACATCATCGGCTACGGGCCCAACCCGCGCGAGTGCATCGACCGGGTCATGGAGAGCTGCAAAATCACCCTGCTCGGCAACCACGACCAAGGGGCCATGTTCGACCCCGACGGCTTCAACGTCGGTGCCGAGCGGGCGATCTTCTGGACGCGCGAGCAGTTGGAGAACCCCCATGACCGGGCCAATAACGAGAGGCGCTGGGAGTTCCTCGGCGAGCTGCCCCGGACCTACCGCTCCGATCCGTTCCTGTTCGTCCACGGCTCGCCACGCAACCCCTTGAGTGAGTACGTCTTCCCCGAGGACATCTATAACCACCGGAAGATGGAGCGGCTGTTCCAGCTCGTGGACCGCTACTGCTTCCAGGGGCATACGCACGTCCCGGGCGTCTTCACCGAGAGTTTCCAGTTCTACGCCCCGGAAGAGATCGACAATGAGTACACGCTGGGCGACGGGAAGCTGATGATCAACGTCGGCTCGGTGGGCCAGCCGCGCGACGGCGATCCCCGCACCTGTTATGTCATCCTCGACGACGGCCGGCCGGCCGCGGCCGACGGCGCGGAGGGAGCAAGCGCTGCCCCGGCCGGGCCGATCCGGATCACGTACCGCCGGCTCCCCTACGACTTCGAGACCACGATCCAGAAGATCTACGCCATCGCCGAGCTCGAACCGTTCCTGGGCGACCGGCTCCGTCAGGGTCGCTAGCCGCCAGGCCAGACAAGGCTAGGCTCCTTTCAGTCCAGCCGACCGGCCCGCGCACCGCCGCCGTGCCCCCCTCTTGGACTACCGATTTCGCCCCTGGATCTCCTCCACGATGAGTAGTGAGAAGCGGCTCCTCCTGTTCCTGGTCCTCACGTTCTGTTCGATCTTCGGAATCCAGTACGTGATGGACCTGATGGGCCTGACCCCGCGACCGCCCAAGAAGCCCGCGCCAGTCGCGCAGGCCAAGCCCGAGCCCGGCAAGCCCGGCGAGGCCGCCAAGGACGAGGAAAAGAAGCCGGCCGTGGCCGTCGCCGAGGAGGGCGAGAAGGAGAAGGAAAAGACGGAGCCGGTCCCGCCCGCCGCCGCCTCGGCCAAGAAGGCCGCGATCCCGGTGATCGACCCGAGCGAGCTGGTCCTCGGATCGGCGGCCGACAAGTCGCCCAAGGGCTACCGTCTGGAGGTCCGGCTCGAACAGAACGGCGCCGGGGTCTCGTCGGTCGCCAGCTCACGATTCGAGGCGGAGTTCGTCGAGGGCATGAAGCGGCACCGGCCGCTTCAACTGCTCCGCTACGACCCCAAGGCGCCCCCCTCGCTGGCGCTGAGCCTGGTCTTGCCCGGCGCGAACCCGCAGGCCGCCTCCGAG
>JBKOZB010000172.1:0-5500 GCA_046744225.1 Planctomycetota bacterium
CGCCCGCCAGCGCCGGCCCGTCACCTGGAGCAGGTCGCGCACCGCCGCGCCGGTCGGGCTGGTCACGGCGACGATCCGGCGCGGGAACCGCGGCAAGGGGCGCTTCCGCGCGGCGTCGAACAGCCCTTCCGCTGCCAGCCGAGCGACCGTCTGCCGGAACGCCAGCTCGAGCAGGCCGATCCCCTCGGGCTCGATCTTGCGGACCGTGAGCTGATACTCGCCCCGGGGGGCGTAGACCGTGAGCCGGCCCCAGACGCGCACCGCCAGGCCATCGGCCAAGTCGAAGACGAGCCGCTGCGCAGCGCTCCGCCAGAGCACCGCGCGGATCTGCGACGAGTCGTCCTTGAGGCTGAAGTACAGGTGCCCTGACCTCGGCCGCGACAGGTTCGAGATCTCGGCCCGCAGCGCGACCTCGGCGAACCCCAGCTCCAGCGTCGCCTTGATCTGCGCCGTTAGCTCCGAGACCGTACAGAGCGACAGCCCCAGTGGGTCATCCGTGGGCTCGAACAGCAACAGGCCGGTCATGCGTCGGCGGTCCTCACCTCACGCCAGGTCCAGAAGGGGCGAACAGACCTCGTTATCCGCGAACGGGTCCGGACGGCCCCAGTGTATCGTTCAGCCCGCCCGGCGCACACCGCGGCTTTCGGCTCATCCCCGGCCCGAGTCTCCGAAATGGAGCATCCCCAGCCTTGTCCGGCCCTCATGGTGATGGCGGCTGGATCTTGATCCCGTATTTCGGGGCGAGGGCCAGGAGCCTCTCAATCTCCTCGGGCGTGGGGATTCCCGCCTCGGGGGATCGATCCGTCGCCTCGCGGCACGCTTCCAGGAAGAATTTCTCCAGCCCGGCGGGCGTTGCGACGACCAACATCCGCGCGGAGGCCGGGCCGGGATTCTTGAAGTAATGCAGCGATCCCCGGGCGAGCGTGACCCAGTCGCCGGGGCCGGCGGTGAAGCTGCGGCCGTCGGCGTGGAACTCGTACTCGCCTTCGAGGACGTAGAAGGCCTCGTCCTCGCGGTGGTGGAGGTGCGGCGGCGTCCCGCCCCCCGGAAACGTTCGCACCTCGATCAGGGCGAAGGCCCCGCTCGTATCCTCGCCCGCGGCCTTGATCGTGTAGAGGTCGCCGGCCACCCAGATCGACCGGCCCTCACCCGCCCGACAAAGATCGGTGTTCATCGCGAACAGGCGTCTCCTCGGCATCGCCGCCCCCGGATCGCGGCTCGCCCCGGCCCACCCGGGACCGATCCGGCTCAGAACATCGTGTAAAGTAGAGTGGGCCTCGTCCACCAATTCTCCGGAAAAAGAGATGATCCCCTGCAATTGTCGAGCAGGGCGTTCGGGATAGCTTCACTCGGGCCGGGTCAGTTGGGGGATGGTGAAGTTCGAGGCGAAGACGAGGGTCGTCTTGCTCCCCTTGGACGACTTGATCGTGCCCGAGAGGTTGCGCAGGGCTAGGGGGTCGCCCTTGCGGCTGAGGAGGGTAGCGACGGTGGTATCGGACCAGTCGTAATCGATGATCCGGACCGTGACCGGGTCGCCCACCTTCCAGCGGATCGGGCGGGGGAAGGTGTAGTCCCAGATCGGCCGGTGGGTGTTGCGGACGACGGGGGAGGGGCCATATACCACGCCGGCGACCTCGATCACGACGCCGAGGTCCGGGCCGCCGCCGCCGAGGTACTTGCCGACCTCGCGATCGACCTCGCCCCGGCGGAGGGTGACGCGGTACTCGCCGGGGACGGAGACCTTGTCCCACCAGTCGAGGTACTGCTGCGCATCGCGCGTGTAGCAGCCGTCACGGTGGTCGCGCAGGTAGTCGCGGAGCCGGCGGGCGACCTCGGCGACGTCGTCGGGGTGGGCCTGGAGGTGGTCGTAGGCCAGGCGGTAGGTATACGTGTCCCACTCGCGGAGGATACGGTCCTTGGCCTCGGTCGCCTCGCTGATGTACCGGCCGCCCCCCTGGTGCGCCTTCAGGTAATCCTGGTAGCGCTCGATCCGGGTGGCGAAGTTGGTCGGGTACTGCTTCGAGTAGCGCCGGGCGCGCTCGATGTCGCGGTCGTCGAGCGCGCGGACGAAGCCTTCGAGCCGGTGCTCGACCTCGTCCCGCCACTCGCTCTGGGGGTACGCGGCGAGGAACTGCTCGGCGCGGTCGATCAGGTCGCGCAGCTCCGCGTTGGGCAATCCTTGGGCGCGGATCAGGTCATCGACGAGCCGCCGTTCGAGCGTCGACTGCCGCTCGGCGACCTGGACCTTGAGCGTCCGGGCGAGGGCGAGGGCCTCGTCCCGGTGCGGCGTCTCGGCGTATTCGCGGAGGAACGACTGGAGCACGGCCAGGGGCCGCTCGGGTTCGTCAGTCGGGGCGAGGGCCTCGGCCCTCACCTCCTTCCAGCGCGCGTCGTGGCGGACCTGCTCCTGGGCGACCTCGACTTTGCGGATCGCGGGGGCAAGCTGGGGGGCCTCGTCCTTCAGGCTCACGAGCTGCTGGCGCAGGTCGGGGGCGGCGGTGCCGTTGGCGACCTGGACCTCGGCCGCCTTGATCGTCCACTCGGCCTGCTTGAGCCGAGCCTGCTTGGCCTGTGCGGGCCAGAACAGGGAGAGCGTCGGGTGCCAGGCGAGCAGGCCTGACCAGCGCCGGGCGACGGCCGGCGCGGGGTTATCGCGCTCGAAGGCGCGGGCGTCCTGATAGCCCCAGGCATCATAGCCGGCCAGGCCCGCGACCAGGGCCACGGCCGACCCACCCACCGCGATCGCGACTCGCCAGTACTGCCGATACCGCAAGGTTTTGAGCCGCTGGCGAAACGCCGCCGCACGGCCCGAGCGCGGGTAGCGCCGCTCGTACGCGGCGACGCACCGCGCCAGCCGGGGAAGATCGTTGGGCGCGAGGTCCCAGAGCCATTCGAGCTGCTCGCGGTCGCTCTCCTCCAACTGCTCGGCGAGCCAGCCGAGCGGCCGTTCCAGGCCGAGCGGGTGGAGCTCGGCGGGGGGCCGGCCGTTCTTCGCCCCCCGGCCATACGAGCTGACCGCGAAGAACGCCCCGCGCGGGGCATGCTGGGCCAGGGCGTGTCGGGTCATCCCGTACTGCGCCTCGACCAGCCGCTCGACCCCCCACGTAGCCGGATCGTCGCCCGCCGGGGCCGACGTGACGGCCTGGGCGAGCACGCGGTCGAACTTCGTCAAGATCAGGGCGACAGGTCGGCCGGTCATCGCGTCGTCCGAGCGGTCGATGTACCGTTCGAGCAGGTTCTCGACCTCCTGCTGCCGCCGCCGCCGCTCGACCGGGTTGGCCGACCCCTCCGGGTCGAGGCAGAGCAGGATGGCGTCGCAGTGGGCGAAAAATTCCTGGATCGGCTCGTCGGAGCCGAGCGTGATGTGCTCGCCCTGGTAATCCTTGACGATCAGGTCGAACCGGGCGGGCCCGTGGTAGAGCCGGAGCCGCAACTCGGTCTCGGCCAAGGTCCCGGCCGGCGGCTCGCCCGACTCGATCTGCGCGATCTTCTCAGCCAGATACTCCGCGCTCGCCGGATCGACCGCCGCGAGCCGCAGGCCCGGCACCTGGCCCGTCGAGGCCTGCCGGTAGAACATCGCCAGAAGCGTGGTCTTCCCCACGTTGCGATGCCCGAACAGCCCGATCCGCTTCGGGCCGGTCAGCCGATTCTCCAGCACGTCGAGATGAGCCTTGCGACGGTCCGGCATGCCTTGCCTCACGCTTGGGCAGGTCCGATCCCCCGAGATCGGAACCCGCCTCATCCGCAGCCAGGAGTTGAGAGGTGAACTGTTCGAAATCCTCCCGCGAGGCGAGTCGAATCTTGACCTCGACGAAGAGGACCGGCGCTTTGTTGCGATCCTCGGCGATGATATCGGCGCTCATGGCGGGCGAAGCCTCCAGTGCTCGGGGATGACCCAAGTCCTCGTCTCAGTGGGCGACCCTCGCCGAGCTGCGCCTGCCGCGAAGAGTTCGGAACAGCCAGCCGAACGGCCGCAAGACCCAGCCGATCGGCAGGCCGAGGAGGACCATTGTCGCGAGGACGACGACGAGGCCGGCGGCAGCCATCCCGAGGTATCGGAGCGCGGCGAAGTCGAGGCCGTGACGGGCGAGGGTCTCGGCGACCGCTGTTTCGAGCCCCTTCGCCGCCCCGCCCCCGACGGCGCCGGCGAGCTGGACCCCGGCGCGGGCGAACTCGCGGATGGCGTACTCGGTTGCTTGGCCCGCGTAATCGACAAACTTCTCGGGGTTGGCCAGAAAGGCCGCCAGGACCCCCGCCGCCAAGAGCTTCTTCTTGTGCGGTAAGACGTGGTGGGTGAAGAACGCCCAGCCGCCCCGGCCCGTCTTGCGCAGGACGCCCAGACTCTGCGGCCCCTCCTTGACGAGCGTCTCGGCCACGTCGTCGCCGAAGACGTGGACGGCGGAGAGGCCCTCGGTGCCGAGCTCGCGGATCATGGTTTCGGCGTGTTCGGGGTAGCGACGCGCGAGGCGCTGGGCGGTTTCGCCCATCTCGACGACCAGGCGCTTCTCGGCCGGGGCGAGGGTGGCGAAGGTGCGAACGGCCTCGGGGTCGTGGCGGAGCAGGCGGGAGAAGCGGGCTTGCAGGAGCGCCTCGGATGGCTGCTCGACCCGCCGGCCGATCCGGGCGAGATCCTCGGAGCGCTTCGCAGCGATCTCCAGGCCGTCCTCGGCTTCGTGGATGAAGAGCCGGCCCGCCCCCCGGGCGGCCATGCCGACCTCGTCGCCCCCGCGCACGGCGGCCCGGCCGCCAGCCTTCGCCTCGAGCACGATTTCCTGCACGACCTCATCGAGCCAGGCGAGCTTACCGGCATGCGCCGGTGCCGGCAGGACGAGCATGGCCAGCAGGCCCGCCATGCCGAGGTGGACCGCCATTGGCCACCGAGAGCGGCGATTCGGAAGGTCAGACATCGCTTCGAGTCCTCTGACTTCCGCCGACGTTCGGCAGGTTCGTGACACGGGGGACGACTCCCTTCACGGCGCATCCCTTCTCTCAAGGTTTTCGCAGTTCCGCACAACGATATTCGGGCCAATCCGGCGACGGTCCTTTGGATGAAAAATATCTGATGGCAGATGGCAAATCTCCGAGATTATTTTATACATTTTTTTGTCATCTGCCATCCGCATTCGTCATTCTTCCAAATGAGGTCGGCGCGAGGCCAGGTGTTCTTCCATCTTCTGGAACCCGACGACGCCCACGCCGGCCTGGGCGGCCTGGGCGGCCAGGTATTTCAGGCCGCGCTCCGGGGGGATGCGAAGCAGGACTTCCTTCCCTTCCTTGAGGAGCCGGACCGGCCCCCAGGTGCTCAGGCGGAGACCGGCCCGGGCGCAGAGCGGGCGGCCGAGGTTGGCGATCTCGGCGACGGACAGGCGGGGTAGGGCCTCGGGGAACCGGCGGAGGACGCGGTACATCCCCCCAGCGAGCCGGACGGTCCACCACCGAGAGACCCGCACGGCGGTGGCCTCGGCCCCTTCCGCCGCGCCGTGGCGGGCCAGGGCGCGGG
>JBKOZB010000213.1:0-8041 GCA_046744225.1 Planctomycetota bacterium
GTTCCCACCTCGCAGACCGCGTGCTCACCCCTCTCCTAACCCCGTCCACACGTCACCTCCAGGCCCCCCTTTTGCGGATCTCATCCATCGGTCAATCTGCTCGACCTGAGTCGCACGACATTCATCCGAAGTCCTTAATCGTAAAAGACCTTAGAAAACTTCCTATATCGTGCTAATTGCGCGGTTTAAATAATCCTAAAAGTCGTTAAAACTGAAAAATATTTCCTAGAATCCCGAATTTGCGGTTGGCGCCTGGAATCACTCTCTCTACAATCTCGCCGACTTGGTGGCAGCGGCCGGCCCCTTTGGATGTGGAGGTCGAGTTGGGTGTCGCCGAGCGGCAACCTGCGTCTGGGGATGGACCGAGGCAAATCCTGGGTCTGGACGGGATTCGGAACCCGGGGCAAGCCGACACGCCTCTCGCCTGAGCCGTCCTGGCGTCAGGCACCCGATGCGGAGCCACTCCGCATTCACCACGGAATTGACAACTAGCGAAAGGGGTTTATCCGATGCACCAGATTCTTCTGATCACCGCCTTGACCGCGACGTCCGGCCTCTTCGGTGGAGGTCGCCACTGCGGGAGGGGTCACTGCGGCTACCCGACGATGGGCTGCTATGCACCCGTGTACTCGCATGCGCCGGCGTACGCGCCGAGCTGCGCCCCGTGCGGCGGCTCTGCGGCTCCCGCCTTCAGCTACGCGGCTCCGACCCAGAGCTACGCAGCCCCGACGCCACAGGCGGCGCCGGCTGCGCAGGCCCCGGCCGCTCCGGCCAAGCAGGCTCCGTCCGCTCCGCCCGCCCCGCAGGCGTCCGCCCCGGCCGCTCCGCCGATCCAGGCCGCGTACTACCCCTCGTTCTACTATCCCGCCGCGCCCGGCTGCGCCAACGGCAACTGCGCTCGCCGCTGACCCAAAGCAAGGGTCGGCCCGGCTCACGCATCATGGCGGGCGGGACCGCGCCGACGCCCCTTTGAAACGTTATCCATCCCCGACTGAGCCCTCTTGGCCTCAAGAGGGCTTCTTTTCGAAGCGCAAGAAGAGAGAGGACTCACCACGAAGGCACAAAGAACATAAAGAAATGGAGGAGAGGGGGATCAAGAGATCGCCGATCGAACCACGCCGAGCTTCGCGCTCGGGCTGTGGTATCCAGCGATCCTCTTGCCGCCCACTCTCTTTCTCTTCTTTGTGCCTTTGAGATGAATCGGTCCGTCCCGTTCGGCTCAGGGGACGACGTTCGCGAAGGTCATCAGCCTGGCGGGGGGCTCGTCCTTCAGGTCGGTCGCGATCTCGAAGACGGCGTTGTAGGGGCCTGCCTGACTTGGGGCCTTGAAGGTGAGGTTG
Source organism: Planctomycetota bacterium (assembly GCA_046744225.1). Taxonomy (GTDB): domain Bacteria; phylum Planctomycetota; class Planctomycetia; order Isosphaerales; family Isosphaeraceae; genus JBKOZB01. Next base: position 1,341 of record JBKOZB010000213.1, read on the forward strand.
ACGATGTGCAGCGGCCGCGCCTCGTCGGGATCGGGGGTGGCGGTCAGCTCGTCCCTGCTCGACTTGAGGGCCGTCAGCTTGAACGGTTTGGATGAGCGGACGAGCACGGTCTTCTTGACGACGGACCCCACCTTGACCGGCCCGAGGTTAACGATCGACGGCGAGACGGTGACGGCCGACTGCACGTTGGCCGTCACCGAGACGGGAATCGCCGGGCTGGCCGCGTCGTTGGTGAAGAGGGTGACCTCGTCGCGGAAGTAGCCGTTGGGGGCTGACGGGTTCAGGGTGGCGGTCAGGAGATACTGGATCTGGCCGTCGGGGGTGCGGCCCTGCTCCGAGACCTTGGCCGAGACGTGGGTCGTTTGGGTCTGCATCTTGACGATGCCCCAGTTGGGCTGGCCGCCGGCGTAGATGAACTGGAGGGTGGCCGTGGGAGAGCCGCCGCGCGCGACGATCCCGAAATCGACCTGGCCGGGATTGAGCACGATGTCGCCCCGGATGAAGCAGGTGAGGTTCAGGTCCACCTCGACGAAGGTGGGCCGGTCGATCACGAGGGTCAGGCCCGACGCCTTGTAGCCGACGAACTTGGTCGTGTCGATGGTCGCCTCGATGACCGTCTGGGTCCCTGGGGGGATCTCCGAGGCACCGACGCGGACGTCGGTGCAGCCGCACTTGGGCCGTTGGGCGGCGATGTGGATCTCCTGGTTGGTCCGGTTGATGAGCTTGAAGGTGTGGTGGATCTTCGACCCCCGCGCGACGGTGCCGAAGTCGAAGGATCGCTCGGGGAAGACGCTGGCGACCCAGTCCTGCGCGCCGACGGTTCGGACCGCCAGCGCGGCCCAGACCGCCAGGAAAGTCGTGAAACGAGGCATGGGGTCAAATCCCTCAGGATAGCCGTGGCCTCCGGTCGGCCGCGACGCGGCGTGGCCGCGCCCGAGTCCCCGATCGATTCATCTGGCGGCCCCGAGCGACAAGGCGTTGGCGACGTCCGTGGACTGGCCTTGTGAGGACTCGCTGAAGGATATCATAACCGCGCGCCGTCCACGTGCGAATTCCGGCTTCGTCCCGGCTCACCCCGTCGACCGCGACAGGTCACCCCCTCGGACTCCTCGGGTCTGGCCCCCGTCGCCGTGCCCTGGTACGATAGGACCACGCCATTGACGGGAGTGGCATGTGATTCGCAATCGCTCGGTTCCAGTCCGATGTCCGTCGGATTGGGAGCGATGTACGTCTTTCGACCGCCCCCCTTTTGTCGATCTACCAATTTGGTCTGTCGCGGACACCCCATTCCATGCTCAAACCCACGGTCCAGGTCCATAACGTCAACGGGATTTTGGTTGCGGAATTCTGGGACTGTTACCGTCTCGACCCGAACCCGGTCAAAGAGCTGCGCAACAAATATGAGACTCACCTCCGGGCGAAGGGGCGTTCGGTGGTGGTGATCGACCTGCTCGGGGTCGGGTTCGCGGGCTCGGCGGCCCTGGGGAACTTCGTCGCGCTGCACCGCCTGGCGCGACAGAGCGGGGGACAGCTCATCTTCTGCAATATCGATCCGACGGTCTTCGAGGTATTCCGCGTCAGCAAGCTCGATCCCCTCTTCTCGTTCACCGCCGACCGGGCCAAGGCGCTGGAGTTGGCGGCCAGCCTGACTCAGTCGGATGGGGGCGAGGACCCGGCCCGGGCGGGCCAGGCCGCCCCGCCCCCCGTCTCCGGCCCGACGCCGAAATCGGGCGGGAGCGGCTTGCGTCGCACTAACCATCGGAGGAAGCTGTCCTAGGTGCGGTCAATTCCCGGTCCTAGGTCGGCCTCTCTCGGTCAGCCCCGGGCGCGGCGGTCGCGCCCTTGGGTCGTCTCGAATGATTGGAATCCTGTTTTCGCGGCGAGTCTCGATTGATTCCCGGTCCCCTCGGAGTTCCCCCCATGGCCTCCACTCCTCGAATCGATGTCCGGGAAATCGACGGTGTGAAGGTCATCCGGTTCCGTGACCGCCACCTGTTCGACGAACGCACCGTCCGCGACGTCGCGGAGCAGCTCGCGGCGGTCCTGCCCAACGACGGCAGTCCGATCCGCCTGGTGCTCGACTTCACCGACGTCGCCCTGATTTCCAGCTCGTTCTTGAGCAAGCTGATCCTGCTCCAGCGGCGCGTCGATGCCTCGCACGGCAAGATGCGGCTCTGCGAGATGTCGAACGTCCTCCAGTCGGTCTTCCGGACTTCGAACCTGGATCGTCTCTTTCACATTGATCGCGACCAGCGAACCGCGCTCGCCGCGTTCTGAGCGCCGGCCCCCGGGCCGTATTCCTTTTTCTCCCGCCGTGGAGCGTCCGTCGTGTCAGACCAGAGCCAGCCGCCAGCCCCCCTGGAGGAAGCGGGCGGCGACCAATCCCCCGCGCACGCCGAGATCGGCGAGCATGGCGATCCAGGCGCCGAACAGGCCCCAGCCCAGGCCCCCTTGCGCTTCGGGGGTGGTCAGCCAGTAGGTCAGGGGGAGCCGGACCAAGAGATACCCGAGCAGCACGAATAGCCAGGGCCAGCGGGTGTCGCCCGCCCCCCGCAGGGTGCCGCTGAGGACGTTGATCGTGGCCAAAGCCGGCATCGCGAACGCGACGATGCGGAGGACCGGGACGCCTTCGGCCGCCACGAGCGGCTTCCGCCCCCCCAGGAAGAGCGCGAACAACGGCTCGGCCTCGAGGTAGAGCAACAGGCCGATCGCGGAGAGGACGAGCACGCCGAGCCCCCAGGCCGTCCGGGCCGCGCGTCCGGCCAGGTCGGGCCGACGCGCCCCGAGGTACTGGCCCGTTAGCGTGCTCGCGGCGACCGCGAACGCCGTCACGGTCAGGAAAGCGAGCGCCTCGCAGCGGATCGCCACCCCGTGCGCGGCCGTCGCGATCGACCCCAGGCGGTTGATCAGGCTGAGGAACCAGAGCTGGCAGAGGATGTTCGTCAGGCTCTCCCCCGCCGCCGGTATGCTGATCCGCAGGATCCGGCGGATCTGGTGCCAGACCGGCCGGAGCCCCTTCCACTCCAGCCAGAGACCGGATCGCCCCCGTGCCAGGACGGCCAGGACGACCAGCCCGCCAACCCCCTCGCCGCAGGCCGTCGCGAGCGCGATCCCCGGGAACCCCAGCTTCGGGAGCACGCCGAAACCCCGGACCAGCGACCAGCTCAGGCCGACGTTGATCGCGTTGACCAAGATCATGACCCACATGCCGGTCCTCGTGTCGCCCGCCCCGCGCAGGCAGGCGACGCCGACCGTCGTGCAGGCGAGCAGCGGCGTGTTCAAGAGCACGATCCGCAGGAAGAGCGTGGCGGAATGGGCCGCCGGGCCGTTCAGGTTCATCAGGCGGATGACCCCCGGCGCGACCGCCCAGCCGACCGCCAGTGTCAGCGTGCCGAGGATCAGGGCCATCGCGATCGCCTGCTGCGTGATCCGCGCGGCCTCGGCGCGCTCGCCCGCGCCGATCATTCGCGCCACGAGCGCGGTGCCGCCGACCGAGACGAGCGTCATCAGGCTCCCCAGGAACCAGAGCAGGTAGCCGGCGACTGTCACCGCCGCCAGGTGCTCTTCCGAGAAGAAGCGCCCCGTCAGGAGCGTGTCGGACAGCATCACGAGGTAAAGCAATGACTGCTCGACCAGAACCGGCCCCGCCAGCCAGAGCACCTTTCGCGCAATCGATGAGCCCGGGACCTCCAGCGTCCTCGACTCCTCCTCCAGCAGGCTGGTTCGCTCCTCCACGATCGCGGCTTCTCCCTCCGGCGTGTTGGCCCTTCGGCTCGTTATTCACTATGATAGCAACTTGGATCCTCTCGACCCCCGACGGAGTTCGCCCGTGTCCGCCCGAATCCTCGACGGAAAAGCGCTCGCCCAGAGAGTGCGCCAGGACGTCACCGCCGAGGTGGCCCGCCTGAAGGAGAAGAGCGGGCGGGTCCCCGGCCTCGCCGTCGTCCTCGTCGGCGACAATCCGGCCAGCCAAGTCTACGTGCGGAACAAGCAGAACGCCTGCAAGGCCGCCGGCATGCACGGCCAGGTCTTCCGCCTCTCCGCTGAGATCACCCAGGCCGCGCTCCTCGACATGATCGACGAACTGAACCGCGATGCCAGCGTCCATGGAATCCTGGTGCAGCTCCCCCTGCCACCCCAGATTGACGAGCGTGCGGTCATCGAGCGAGTTGATCCGTCGAAGGACGTCGATGGGTTCCACCCGGTGAACGTCGGCCTGCTGGCGGCCGGCGTGCCTCGGTTCGTGCCGTGCACGCCCCTGGGCATCCGAGAACTCTTGATCGACGCCGGGATCGCGACGCGGGGCTTGCATGCGGTCGTGCTCGGCCGGTCGCAGATCGTCGGCAAGCCGATGGCCTTGCTGTTGCTCCAGAAGGGAATCGGCGGCGACGCGACGGTCTCGGTCTGCCACACTGCGACCCGCGACCCCGCCTCGATCGCGCGCCAGGCCGACCTCCTGATCGCCGCCATCGGGCGGCCCGAGCAAATCCGCGCCGACTGGATCAAGCCCGGCGCGGTCGTCATCGATGTCGGGATGCATCGGCGCGACGACGGCACCCTCTGCGGCGACGTCCACTATCCCACCGTGTCCGAGGTCGCCTCGGCGATCACGCCGGTCCCCGGGGGTGTCGGCCCAATGACCGTGGCCATGCTCCTGCGCAACACGCTCCGCGCCGCCCGGCTGGCCGTTTCCTGAACCTGAGGAAGCCAACCCGGCATGATTCGCCTGGGGATCTGCAACGAGCTGTTCGAGGGCTGGGAGTTCGGCCAGGTCTGCCGGACGGTCAAGGCGCTCGGCTACGACGGCCTGGAGATCGCGCCGTTTACCCTCGCCCCCCGGATTACTCAAGTGTCTCCACAGCGCCGGCGGGAGCTACGGGCGATGGTCGAGGACTCCGGCCTGGCGACGATCGGCCTTCACTGGCTCCTGGCCAAAACCGAGGGGTTTTCCTTGACAACCCCGGACGACATGGTACGGCTCCGGACGGCCGGCTACCTCGTCGCCCTGGCCGAGGCGACGCGTGACCTCGGCGGCTCGCTGATGGTCCTGGGCTCGCCCAGGCAGCGCGACCTGTTGCCCGGCGTGAGCTCTGAGCAGGCGCTCGATTTCGCAGCCGACCTGTTGGACCGGATCATGCCGGCGATCGGCGCGTACGGGGTCGATCTCTGCCTGGAGCCGCTGGCGCCCAGTGAGACGAACTTCCTTAATACCTGTGCGGAGGCGACCGACCTGATCGCGCGGGTGAATCACCCAAACTTCAAGCTGCACATGGACGTGAAGGCCCAGAGCAGCGAGACCGCGGGGACCGTCCCCGAGTTGATCGCCCGGTACGCCGCGGACGCCGGCCACTTCCACGCGCAGGACGTCAACCTGCGCGGTCCCGGCATGGGCGACATCGACTTCGGCCCGATCCTGAAGGCCCTGGTCGATTCGGGTTATGACCGCTGGGTCTCGGTCGAGGTCTTCGACTTCTCGCCCGGAGCCGAGGAAACGGCGCGGCGGAGCATCGAATGCCTCCGCTACGCGCTGAACGCGGCTTACGCGCGATGAGATGGGGGATGAGATCCCCTCCCCAAGCCCGATCCCCTGACCTCCATTAACGGCCGTCGGGGTTGAGGAACCGGAAGACGATCCCGGCCCGGGCGCCGCCGGCGAAGTTGGCGAGGGGTCGTCAAAACCACACCTGAAGACGGAGCCAGTAGAGGTCGCTCGTCAGTTGCCGACGCCCCGGGGCGAAGAGGACGGGTTGAGCGAACATCGCGTGCTCCCAGTCGAAATAGAACTTGAGATACTTGTTGAGATACCAGTTGAAGCCCGCGTCGACGAAGCTGGCCCGGTTCGTCCAGAGGTTCGGGTCGGCCAGGCCGCCGGTGAAGACCTGCCTGCCGACCTCGAGTTCGCTGTAGCGGGCCTGGAGCTCGAGGGCACCCAGGCCGAACTTGCCCTTGCGGAGGTCGAAGGGGTGGAGCGGCGCGACCAGGGCCCGCTTCTCCAGCGTCTCCCCCGTGATGAGGTAACCCACCTGGACGTGGAAGCCGGACACCGGCAAGGGGACGGGACGGGCATTCGGCGTCGTCAGCGCGAAGCTGTTGATGCCGCTGTCCCAGGCCCCGAGGACGGAGAGCCCCTTGTAGAAGTAGGTGGCGTGTAGCTCCCAGAGCTTCCGGTCCCCCCGCTCGCGCACGTTGTTGTTGAACGCCAGGAAGGGGACGGCGACGAGGCTGTCCCCCGAGCCGGTCGCCAGCGTGTTCCCGGAGGCGTTCGTCGACCCCCGCAGCAGGGCGGGCACCAGTGGGTTGTTCTCCTGGCCCGCGTCGACCGAGCCGCCCACGCTGAGAGTCTTCAGGGCCGTTTCCGTCTGGAAGAACGGCCGGAAGTCCATGAAGGCCATGACGTCCTTGGCATAGTTGAAGTCCTGATAGGAGTTGCGCGGGCCGTCGAAGATCCCCACGGCGTATTCGAGGCGATTCTTGAGCACGTTGCCCCAGCCCATCAGGCCGATCTGGCGGTTCGGCCCGAAGTTCGCCGCGAACGGCGTCCGCTCGGGGGTGAGAAACTCCCAGTTCGAGAGCTTCGCCCATTCGTAAGTGAAGGGGGCCCGGAAGCGGCCGAATCGGAGCTGGAGGCGGTCGTCGTAGTCGAAGTTGAGGTAGGCGTTGAGGAGGTCGAGGCTGTTGTTGCTTCTCTGGAACGAGAGCTG
>JBKOZB010000032.1:0-4758 GCA_046744225.1 Planctomycetota bacterium
GACGTGATGGGACAGGTCGCCGAGCTCTCGGGCCGGCCGATCCAGGTCCTCGAACAGCGCGGGCAGGCCCCCGACCACCCCGTCTCGGCCTCCTGCCTGGAGACCGAGTACCTGAAATGCTTCGTCTGCCGGGTCGGATAATTCTACAGCGCCAGGTTGACTCGCTGATATCGCCGCAAGTATTTCTCTGCTAGCGAGTTATGGTCGAATAAACTAAGTTATAATCGAAATCCGCCAATATGACTTAGGTCTTTCAGCCCGTCGAATTTACGTCAATGACATTAGTCGGACTTAGCGCTGTAGTATTAAGCGCGGCACCATGTTCGCCATGCGGGCTGCCAAGCTCTTCGAGTTCTACCGCGCCTTCGACGGCCTGGCGCAGATCCCCGCCGCCGACCGGGCGATGCTCGAGAAGAACGTGTTCCGCGCCTCGTTCGAGACGGTCTGGGACCAGACCCGCGACTACTTCCGGCACCGCGACCCGGCGCAGATTGAGCGGGCCGAGCGCGATCCGAAACACAAGATGGCGCTGGTCTTCCGCTGGTACCTCGGCCACTCGTCGCTCTGGGCCAACCAAGGCGAGCCGACGCGGTCCGTCGATTACCAGATCTGGTGCGGCCCGGCGATGGCCGCGTTCAACGAGTGGGTGCGCGGCTCGTTCCTCGAAACCCCCGAGAACCGTCGCGTGGTGACCGTCGCGATGAACATCCTCTATGGCGCGTCCGTCCTGGCCCGCGTCCGAAGCCTCGGCGCCCAAGGGGTGACGATCCCACCCCGGACCCCGCGCCTGACTCCCCTGAAACTCGTCGAGATCGAGGACCACGTCAACCCTTAGGTTCAATTTCGGATCGGCGGTGCAGGCCGGACGCCTGCGTTTGGTCGCAAAGGCAGGCCGGCGGCGAACCCGTGCCACAAACCACCCACTCGAGTCGGCGTTCAATGAGGGGAAGACACTTGAATTCGGTCGATCCAACGCACCCGGTGCCGGTGGCGATCATCGGCATGGGCTGCCTGTTCCCCAAGGCGGAGGACCTGGCGAGCTACTGGGCGAACATCCGCAACCGGCTCGACGCGATCACTGAGGTCCCCGAGACGCACTGGCGCCCCGAGGACTACTTCGACGACGACCCCAAGGCCCCGGACCGCACCTACGCGCGGCGGGGCGGCTTCCTCTCGCCGATCGATTTCCCCGCGCTGGAGTTCGGCATCGCCCCCCACAACCTCGACGCGACCGACACCACCCAACTGCTCGGCCTGTTGGTCGCCCGCCAGGCGCTCGAAGACGCCGGCTACGGCCCCGGCCGCGACTTCGACCGCAACCGCGTCAGCGTGATCCTGGGCGTAACCGGCACGCTCGAACTGGTCATCCCGCTCGGAGCCCGGCTCGGCCACCCGATCTGGCGCCGCGCCTTGAAAGCCGCCGGTGTCGAGGAGACCAAGGCCGAGGAAGTCGTCCGGCGGATCAGCGACTCGTACGTCGGCTGGCAGGAGAACTCGTTCCCCGGCCTGCTCGGCAACGTCGCCGCCGGCCGGATCGCCAACCGCCTCGATCTGGGGGGGACCAACTGCGTCATCGACGCCGCCTGCGCCAGCTCGCTCGGCGCGGTCCACCTGGCGATGCTCGAACTGGCCTCCGGCCGGTGCGACCTTGCCTTGACCGGCGGTCTCGACACCTTCAACGACATCTTCATGTACCTGTGCTTCAGCAAGACCCCCGCGCTCTCGCCGACCGGCGATGCCCGGCCCTTCGACGCCGGCGGCGACGGCACGATCCTGGGCGAAGGGCTCGGGGTTCTGGCCCTGAAGCGGTGCGACGACGCGGTTCGCGACGGCGACCGGATCTACGCCGTGATCCGGGGCGTCGGCACGTCGAGCGACGGCAAGGGGAACGCCGTCTATGCCCCCAGCGCCAGCGGGCAGGCCAAGGCGCTCCGGCGGGCGTACGCCGTCTCGGGCGTCACTCCCGACACGGTCGAGCTGGTCGAAGCGCACGGGACCGGGACGAAGGTCGGTGACGCGACTGAGCTGGCCGCGCTGAGCGAGGTCTACCGCGAGGCGAAGCCGGAGGGGACCTGGTGCGCGCTCGGGTCGGTCAAGTCGCAGATCGGCCACACCAAGGCGGCGGCGGGGGCCGCGGGACTGATCAAGGCGGCCCTGGCGCTGCACCACAAAGTCCTGCCGCCGACGATCAAGGTCGAGCGGCCCATCGAGCCGGCCGCGTCAGGCGACGCGCCGTTCTAAGTCAACACCGAGCCGCGGCCCTGGCTCCCCCGGCCCGATCATCCCCGACGCGCCGCGGTCAGCGCCTTCGGCTTCGGCGGGAGCAACTTCCACTGCATCCTGGAGGAGGCCGACGCCGCCAAGGCGGCGATCGACTGGGACGGCGCGACTCAGATCGTCGCCTTCTCGGCCCCGAGCCTCGATGCGCTGCGAACCGCGCTTGACGCCTGGCCCCGCGACCTGACCTGGAACGCCCTGCGGGCCGAGGCCGCCCGCTCGCGCGCCCGCTTCCGGGTCGAGGAGCCCGTTCGACTCCTGCTGGTCGTCGAGCGCGCGGCGGCCGACCTGGCGCGGGTCCTGGATCGGGCCCGGGCGCTGGTCGCATCGGGGCCGAATCGGGCTGTCGCCAGCCCGTCGGACGGGATCTATCTCGGCGTCGGCCCCAAGCCGGGGGGGCTGGCGATGCTCTTCCCGGGCCAGGGATCGCAATACCTCGGCATGCTCCGCGACCTGGCCTGCCAGTTCCCCGCGATGCACGACGCCCTGGCCGAGACCGAGGGCGCGGTCGGCGACGACGGCCCTCGGCTGAGCGACCTCATCTATCCCCACCCGGCCTTCACCGAGTCCGAGCGCGCACGGCAGGAGCAGGCGCTCCGCGCCACCGAGGTCGCCCAGCCGGCGCTCGGCGCGGTCAGCCTGGGCGTGCTAGCCATCCTCGACCACTTCGGCGTGCGGCCGGACGCCCTGGCCGGGCACAGCTTCGGCGAGCTGACCGCCCTGGGTGCCTCGGGCCGGTTCGACGCCCGGGCGCTCGCCCTCCTGGCCCGCCGGCGCGGCCGGCTCATGGCTGAGCGCGCGGGAGACCGGGGGGCGATGCTCGCGGTCCTCGCCCCGCTCGACCGGGTCGAATCGGTCCTCCGGGATGGCGGGCTCGACCTGATCGTCGCCAACAAGAACGCCCCGCAGCAGGCGGTCCTCTCCGGGCCCGCCGACGAGGTCGCCCGCGCCGCCGCCTTGTTCGAGGGCCAGAAAATCGCGACCCGGCGCCTCGACGTCTCGGCTGCCTTCCACAGCCGGTTCGTCGCCGAGGCGCGCGAACCGTTCCACGACGCCCTTCGCGCGGTCGCGTTCGCCCCGGCGCGCCTTCCCGTCTTCGCGAACACCACGGCCGCGCGGTATCCCGACGACCCGGACCAGGCCCGCGCCCTCCTGGCCGGCCAGCTCGCCCAGCCGGTCGAGTTCGTCGCGGAGGTCGAGGCGATATACCGGTCCGGCCTGCGGACCTTCCTCGAAGTCGGCCCCGACGCCAAGCTCACCGGGCTCGTCGGCGCCATCCTCGACGGCCGGGAGCACGCCGCCCTGGCGGTCGATGCCTCGCGGGGCCAGCGGGGCAACGTCTTCGATCTGGCCCGCGCGCTGGCCCAGCTCGCCGCGCTCGGCCACCCGGTCCACCTGCCTCGCTGGGATGACGCGGCCGACACCCAGGCCGCGGCCGTCCGCACGCCGGGCTTGACGGTCAAGGTCGGCGGGGCGAACGCCAAGCCCAAGCCCCGACCCGCACCCACTCCGGTCCTGGAACCGCCCGCAGCGATGACATCCACACCACCCAACCGGTTTTCGCAGTCTCACGTCCCCGCGACCAACGGCGACCAGGCGGCCCACCCCGGGCGCAACGGGACCTCCTCCGACCGTCCCCGGAATCCCTCGAGCGGCACGCCCACCCCGGTCGAGCCTCGCCCCTCGATCGCCTCGACGCCTCTCATCCCGCCGGGCGACTCGGCCCAGTTGACCCAGGCCCTCCGCACGATCCAGGAAAACCTGATCGGCCTCCACAAGCTCAGCGAGCAGACGGCCCAATTGCACCGGCAGTTCCTCGACGGGCAGGACCGGACCCAGCGCACCTTCCAGACCCTGCTGGAGCAGCAGCAGCGGCTGACGCTCGTCTCGCTCGGCCTGGAGGTCGCGGCCCCGCCCTCGAGCCCCACTCCCCGGGCCCATCTCTTCCCGGCGCGGGAGATGGTCTCAGAACCCGCGACGCCGAGGTTCAGCCCGCCGGCCGCTCCCGTGGCCCAGGTCAGCCCGCCCCCGCCTCCACCCCGCGCCATCCCCGAGCCACCGGCTCCGGCCGCCGCACCCACGCTCACACCGACTACGCCCTCGGCCATCGAGTGCACCCAGGCGGTCCTCCTCGACGTGGTCGCGGAGAAGACGGGCTATCCGGCCGAGATGCTCGAGCCCGACATGCAGCTCGACGCCGACCTGGGCATCGACTCGATCAAGCGCGTCGAGATCCTCTCCGCGCTGCAAGAACGCCTGCCCGACGCCCCCGCCATCAAGCCCGAGCACCTCGGTACCTTGCGCACGCTCCGGCAGATTATCGAGTTCCTGAGCCAGGGCGCGGCTCCGGCCGCGCCCTCTCCGAGCCTCGCCCCTCGATCGCCTCGACGCCTCTCATCCCGCCGGGCGACTCGGCCCAGTTGACCCAGGCCCTCCGCACGATCCAGGAAAACCTGATCGGCCTCCACAAGCTCAGCGAGC
>JBKOZB010000153.1:0-5688 GCA_046744225.1 Planctomycetota bacterium
GGTGGGGCTGACTTCAGTCAGCCCCACCCGGAACCACCCTCCCCAGTCGTTTGTGAAAACGCGACGCGGGGCACCAAGAACCCGACAGGAGCCGAAAATGTAATACGGATGTTTTCGGGGAAGTGTGGGACGACGCCTCAGCACTTTTCGACAATTCCGGAGGGCGTGCCCCCACGCCTCCTGCATGCGAGACCAGGAGATCGGCGTGCGGGGACGCCCGACGAAGCTGGCGCGTTCCACGCCCCCGACGAAGCGGCCCCGTCAGGGCTGCGCCGTTCTGGTTTCGGCGACTCCTCCGGCGGCATCGGCTCGGGTTGCAGGGCGGGCGAGGACGGGGCGGCCAGCTTCGGGATGAGGCCCGCCAACTCGAGCATCTCGGACAGGTCGGTGTACTTGCCGTAACGGGTCAGGACCTCGTTGCGGATCGTCAGCGCTTCCTCGGAGCGTCCGTGCAGGAGCGCGGCCGCGGCTTTCTCCATCAAGCCTTTCACAACCTCGCGGCGCCGGGCGATGGCCTGCTTCAATTCGTCGGCCCGCTTGCGGGCGAGCAGGCACCAGGGCCGCTCCTCGGGTTCGTGCTCCTTGAGATGTTGGGCCAACTCCTCCCAGTGGCGGATGGCGCCCAGGTCGTCGCCGCGCTTCGAGGCATCACGGGCCAGAGTGCTGAAGGCAACGTACGTCCCCTCAACCTTGATCTTCGGCTCGCTGAGGCTGATCTGGACGGGGCTGTCGAGCATCCGGGCCCGCGCCTCCGCCTCGTCGAGGATGATCCGGTCGCGCCAGGCCTGCGTCATTTGGCGGTATTTGTTGTTCGGGAAGCGACGGTCGAGCGGCTCGATGTAGCGGTCGCGAGCCTCGATCCAGTCGTGTCGGTGCTTCGAGGCCATCAGCCGCTCGGCATGGTGGTACAGGTAGCCGGCGCTCGGCGGCCAGAGCATGTAGCCGAAGAAAAGGCTTAGTAGGACCAGGCCCAGGACGAGCAGGGCGGTCTCTATGTTCGATCGGCTCAGGTCGAACCGGCGCGTCGGCTGGGCCGGCTTTTTCGCCCCCTTCGCGACGGGCAGGCCCGCGCGCGTGGGCTGCGACGCCTTGTCGCCGTCGGGGGGCCAGACCATCGCGATCGGCTCGCCGCGGTCGGCCTTGTCGCGCAGCTCGGTCAGGGCCAGGCCGACGGCCGCGGCGTCCCAGGGGCGGTCGGCGGGCGCCTTGGCCAGCAGCTTGATGATCAGGTCGTCGAGCGCCACCGGGATCTCGGCGACTTTGGCGCTGGGGCGGGGCACCGGGTCGTTCAGGTGCCTGTGCATCAGGATCACGGCCGTGGCGCCGACGAACGCCGACTGGCCGGTGAGCATTTGGTAGAGCACGACTCCCAGCGCATAGAGGTCGGTCTTGTGGGAGACCGCGGGGGTCCCCCGGATCTGCTCGGGGGCCATGTAGGCGGCGGTCCCCAGGGTGCGGCCTGTCGCCGTCAGCGCGGTGGCGTCGAGGTCCTTGGCGATCCCGAAGTCGGTCAGCTTGATCTGACCCTGGTCCGAGATCATCAGGTTCGACGGCTTGAGGTCGCGGTGGACCACCCCGTGCTCGTGCGCGTAGTGCAGCGCGTCGCAGATCTGGATGCCCAGGTCCACCACCTCGCGCCAGGGGTGCGGCCCCCGCTTCGCGAGTAACTGCTCCAGGGTCTGCCCCTGGACGTACTCCATCGCGACGTACGACGTCCCCTGGTAGCGCCCGACCGCCAGGAAGCGGACGATGTTGGGGTGGCGGAACTGCTGGAGGATCTCGGCCTCGCGGCGGAACCGCTCAAACATTTGGCTCTGCTGCGCGATCTCGCCGTTGATGACCTTGATGGCCGCCGTCCGGCCCTTCGCCTCCGGGCCCTTCGCCTCGTTGACCCCGCGATACACCACTCCCATGGCGCCGGTGCCGAGGACCGCCTCGATTCGGAACGAACCGAGCTTTTCGCCGATCATGGCTCAGACCCCGCGATCCAGAGGCTGTCCGGACTGTTTTCTCAAGAGGATCGCGGCATGACGCACGACAGGCCGCCGGCGGCCGGGAGATAGCTGTTCTGGACGTAGTCCATCACCATCCGGTCGGCGTTGAACCGCCAGGCCAGCGTCCGGAGCGCGTTCTTCTGGCGGGCGATCCAGCCCCGGGGCAGGCCCGTGTCATCGCGCGTGTAGTAGAGCGGGACGACCTGGTTGGTCAGCGTGTCCATCAGCGCCTGGTGGTCACGCTCGTCCTGGATCGAGGGGACCGAGTGGCTCTGGCCAGTCCCGATAGCGAACCCATTAGTCCCATCATACGCCTCGGCCCACCAGCCGTCGAGGATCGAGCAGTTCAAGGCGCCGTTCAAGAGCGCCTTCTCGCCCGAGGTGCCGCTCGCCTCCTGCGGCCGGCGCGGGTTGTTCAGCCAGACATCGACGCCCTGCACCAGGTGCCGGGCGACGTTCATGTCGTAGTCCTCGACGAAGACGATCCGCTGCGCGAACCGCTCCTGCTTGGTCAGGCGGATAATGCCCTGGATCAGCTCCTTGCCAAAACGGTCCTCGGGGTGGGCCTTCCCCGCGAAAATGAACTGGACCGGCCGGTTGCTGGCCAGCATCAGCTCGGCCAGCCGCTCGACGTCCTTGAAGACCAGGCCGGAGCGCTTGTAGGTGGCGAATCGGCGCGCGAAGCCGATCGTCAGCGCCTCCAGGTCGAGCGCCTGCGTCGCCCGCTGAAGGGCCGCGTCCCCCTCGTCGCGCCGCCGCGCCTGCACGGCCAGGCGCCTGCGCACGAAGTCGATCAGCCGGGCCTTCAAGATCTGGTTCGTCTCCCAGAGCTCGGCGTCATCGATCCTCTCGATGCCCGCCCACGTCTCGGGGAAGCGCTGGTGCTTCGGCCAGTCGGACCCGAGGTGGTGGTCGAAGAGCTGGTGCATCTGGGGCGCGACCCAGCTCAGCACGTGCACGCCGTTGGTGATGTGGCCGATCGGTACGCTCTCCTCGCTCCGGGTCGGGTAGAGCGGGTGCCACATCCGCCGCGAGACCCGACCGTGAAGGGCGCTGACGCCGTTGCAGTGCCTCGACAGCTTCAAGGCCAGCACCGTCATGCAGAACGGCTCGTTCGTGTCGGCCGGGACAACGCGGCCCAGGCCCATGAAGTCTCCGTACGACAGGTGGAGCCCCTCGCGGATCTTCCCCAGGTGCTCCTCGATCAGCGGAGAGGGGAAGCGGTCGTGGCCGGCGGCCACCGGCGTGTGCGTCGTGAAGACGGTCGTCGCCGCGACGTCGCGCAACGCCTCGCCGAACGGGGTGCCGTTGGCCTCCATCTCCACCCGGATCATCTCCAGGCCCGCGAAGGCGCTGTGGCCCTCGTTCAGGTGGAGCACCGAGGGATGGACTCCCAGCGCATGCAAGGCGCGGACCCCGCCGACCCCCAGGAGCAGTTCCTGGCGGATCCGCACCCGCGCGTCGCCGCCGTAGAGCCGCGCCGTCAGCGCCCGGTCGCTCTCGCTGTTCTCCGGCACGTTCGAGTCGAGCAGGATCAGCCTCGTCCGGCCGACCTCGGCCCGCCAGATCCGCGCCCTCAGCACGCCGCTGTTCGTCTCGACCGAGATCAGGAACGGCTGGCCGTCGTCCCCGAGTACCTGCTCGATCGGCATCAGGTCGGGATTGGCTTCGAGGTAGTTCTCCTGCTGCCAGCCGTTGCCGTCGAGTGACTGGCGGAAGTAGCCCTGGTCATAGAGTATGCCGATCCCGATCAGGGGGATGCCCAGGTCGCTGGCGCTCTTGAGGTGGTCGCCGGCGAGGACCCCGAGGCCCCCCGAGTAGATCGGCAGGCTCTCGTGCAGCCCGAACTCGGCCGAGAAGTAGGCGACCGGCCGCGACCGCAGGCTCGACGCGTAGACCGAACCCCACGAGTCGGTGTTCTTCAGGTACTCGGCCAGCCGCCGGAACGCGTTGTCGATCCGCGAGTCGAGCGCCATCTCGGCCGAGCGCCGCTCCAGTTGCTCGGGCGTGACCCGCTTGAGGAACTCGATCGGGTTGTGATCGAGCTTGCGCCAGAGGGCGGGATCGAGCTCACGGAACAAATCAATCACGTTCGGCTGCCACGTCCACCAGAGATTCCGCGCCAGTTCCCGGAGCTTCTCGTTCAATGGCGTATGCCCCACCATGGCTACCCCCAAACTATTGTTGGAATTGCGAATCGCGACCAATCCGCACCGATCGGTCGGCACTGGGCAGATAGTATGGCCGATTCTCGCCGAAAAACCAAGCCTTGCCTAGCCCTGGAGCATCGGCCGGTTAGCGATCGGCCCGGAGACTCGTTGTCCTCTATTTTTCAAGGCCCGGTGTCGGTCAATTGGATAGGTTATTTTGGCGAGCCGTCTAACCCTCAAACAAGCGTCACGAATCGGCCTCCTGGGACGTCACCGCCTATGTTTTTAGACTTTCTGTAGAAGGCGTGTCCGAGGTGCCTGTCATTTTCGAGTGAGCGCCGCTCCGAATTCCATCGTTTCAGTTTCTGTCTGGTTTCATAGGATTTGGGTCACTGACAGCTGTATGTCAATCGTCCGTTACGCTTGTAGAGTTCGAATACCGGCTGGAGAACGATCCCCGCTTCCTGAAGAGGATCGAAGCCGCCCGGCAAAGCCTGCAATGAAGGTCGAGGAATCCGCCTCGAAGAGATCGGCGATCGATCGAGGAGGCCGGGTCCGCTTGCCAAAACCCGAGGCGCGGGGATACGCTCAGGGCACTGCTGTGGAAGGAGCGGCCGCATCCACTGGGCTCGTGACCGCGGGGGAGGGAAGACCTGCCATGTCCATCGGCGATCGGCCCCGGAGCGAGGAAAGCGATCTTCCGGGGTTCCTCGCGCGGATCCAGGCGGGGGATGAGGCGGCCGCGCGCGAGCTCTTGGCGCGGTACGAGCCGGAGGTCCGCCTGGTCGTCCGGCGGCAGTTGCCCCGGCTCCTCCGATCGCGGTTCGACTCGCTCGACTTCCTCCAGAGCGTCTGGGGGAGCTTCTTCCGCCGGGTCCGGGGCGGCAGCGGACCGTCCGAATTCGGAGATTCGCGGCACCTTGTCGCGTTCCTGGCCCGGGCTGCGAAGAATAAGGTGATCGACGAATATCGCCGCGCCGCCAGCCGGAAGCAGGACATGCACCGTGAGGAACCTCTCTGGACCGAAAGGAACCGGCCCAAGGACCTGCCCGCCGAAATCGACTCCCCCAGCGAGGTCGCGCAGGCCCGCGAAGTCTTCGGCCGGCTTTGCAACCTCCTGCCCGAAAAGCGGCGGAACATCCTGGAGCTGAAGGCTGAGGGACTTTCGAGCAAGGACATCGGCGAGCGGCTCGGCATCAGTGCGCGGACCGTGCAGCGCGTCCTGGAAGACCTCCGGCGGCGCGCGGAGACGGAGTTGGAGAGCTGAGGATGTGCCTGTCCGCCTCGCGCCGGACCTGGGAGGAGGCATCGTCCCCCGCCGCCGTCCGCCTGGCGCGGCGGTTCGAGGCGGCCTGGCGGGACGCGGCCGACCGCCGGCCCGATCCCGATGACTTCCTGCCCGGCGACGCCCACGAGTACCCCGGCGCCCGCCTGGCGCTGCTCCGGGCCGACATGACCCTGCGCTGGGAGGCCGGCAGCCCGGTCGGCGCCGACTGGTACCGCGAACGCTACCCCGACCTCGGCGACGAGACCCTGGTCGCCCT